>JAGWHU010000001.1 GCA_028866575.1 Candidatus Micrarchaeota archaeon
TCTTTTCTTATGCGTATTTTTGCGTTTTTATGCTTGGATATCGAAGCCAGTATTATCGTCCAGTACGCATAGGAATCCACATCCAGGCTGCCTTCGGCAAAATTCACGTTGTAATTTTTCGGGGGCTTCGTGGGATTTTCCCTGATTAGAGATACGTATTCGCTGAATTCGTCTTTTAGGTATCTAAGTGCGTGATTGAATACGATTTTATTGGCATTCTGGTGCGAAACTATGTTTGATATTAGGGGATCGTCTTTTCTGTAAGTAGCAACCTTGACCAGGTCGCCAAGTATGAATCCAGGGGTGTCCTTGCGCGTAGCTATAACATTTAGTACCTCGGATCTTTTTTCGTATCCGTAGGTTCTTGAAGGCTGCAGGATTATGTTGCTTATCAGGAGCCATCTTGGCATTGGATTGTTTACTGTCCTTAGGTCGTTTTCGAATTCGTTGAGGTGCCTATTTGCCTTATGGTGCATTTTGAACATAGATATCGCTATTTTCTTGTTTTGCGGGATGGCGTTATTCCCTGGGATACAAGATGACGCCGAACGGTTTGTATTGATATGCCAAATTCCTCTGCAATATCCTTCATTGTTTTCCCCTTTTCGTTAGGGGCATTTTCAAGATATGCCTTTTTTATTTCTGGGGCAATGGAGTTATAGTTTAACGGGGTGCCCCGCCTTGCCTTTATGTGGTGCTTTTTCATGAAGTTTGAAACGGTGATTTGGGTCGTATTGAGAAGGGCTGCAAGCTGCTCCTACGTCGAAGTTTCATAAAGCCTCTTTATAAGCGCCGCGTAATCGTCAGGGATCCTCTTCTGGTTTTTGTGCGATACGATTCTGGATCCGGCAAGGCGCAGCAGTTTGGCATATCCCTCTGCATTATGCGATTTGGCGCGTAGGGTATCTGTCATCGGCAAATCATCACTTGTCTTTACTTTTACTAATAGTAAATAATAGTTAGTAATGCGTTTTTAGTAATATTTATAATTATCTTACAGAGAGGTTTGAATTCACGAAGATGCTTATTTCGGCAAATTTACTTTAATTTCTAGGTTGCTAATTTTTGATTTAAGAATGTCTATATCTTTCTTTTCCTCACCTGCATTAAAATAGGACAGGTACGTAACCCCATTGGAAATAAATTTTAATGAATAATCCGGGCCGAGTATGAACTTTCCTATTTCTGCATTGGTTATGCTAGACCAATTAATATGATCAACTTTTAGCCCTAGCCTTTTTATTGTTTCCGCAGTAGGGCTGGCCCTTAATTCCTTACGCAAATTATCTATTTTCATCTGATCTTTCATCATTGGCGAGGGGAGACCATGACCAGCACCGACAGAATTGCCTCCCCACAATGTTAGGATATCATAGGCCTTTCTGGCATTTGAAAATTCAACAAAAGTAATTACAACGATCTCATCTTCCGCGAATATCAAGTCTTGATAACGGTTTTCTGTTTTAAATAATACATCATTCATTATTACCAATTGCTACTTAGTTATAAAATATGCCTTAACATTTTTTCTAGTCAGATAATATATTACGACCGACGCAAGTACGGCTTTTACTAACACGTTGATTACTGTAGATATAGGGTTAATTAATACGCTTAAAAAAGTAACAAGTATTATTAATATGGGGTATAAAATTGCAAGCGTCCAACCCCATTTAATCCTCGTCCAATAACCGTATATTACCATAACACCAATTATGCTCAGGACCAAATATAGTATTCCGACAATCAGATAATAGGAACCTGCTAAAGAAAGACCATAAGCTACAGACAAGTAGTATATCGCCACAAAAAACGTCAATAACATCAAAATGGTGATGCCTAGTGGTCTCTTAGGTATATTTGCCACCATTATTCATATTGTAATGTGCATATTTTTAAATGTTAGTAATTTGATTCTGGCAGTTCAAATCTTCTTCTGAAAATCTTACTTATGAATACTATCTTGTCATCTGTTTCCATGTGTGCAGGGGGTGAGATTTGAACTCACGAAGGTGCTAGACCACAGGATCTTAAGTCCTGCGCGATTTTCCGTGGCATAGCTTCTTGCCAGACCAGACTCCGCAACCCCTGCGTTAAGCATACATCGATGGGCCCGTGCTGTCCACAGTCTTCTTGTAATTGTCGTGCGTTTCCTTGTGCTTGTTTATCAGCTCCCTTATTTTTACCTCCACAGCTTTAGCCTCCTTCTCCAGCTCAGCCACGTCTATATTGAGGTTCATGAGCTTGTTTATGCTTTTTATCGCTATTTCAGCATATATGGGATTTATCACGTTCTGCTTCACCGGTACCATTATGTCTATCGCATTCAGTGAGTTTATGGAGGACCTGATGAGCAGCATGGCGCTTACTCCTGTTGCTACGCCCTCGTTTATGGACTTAAGTCCTGCGTCCTGCGCCTTCTTCAGCGACTTGGAATTTGAAGCAACCACGAAAGGAGTGTCGTTCCCGTCCTGCTGCATAGGTATGCCACCAATCGAATATACGTCGGTGATTCCGTTTTTCTTTATGAAATCGTACACCGAATCGCTGAGCGCGGATACGAGCTCTATGGTTATTGCAAACTCTGCAAATATCGTTATGATCCTCTCTTTCTCGGAGCAATACACGCGTATAGGCGGCATCGGCTGGCTCTTGTGTATTGAGATCAGCGGCGGAAAGTTTTCGCTTTCCATGTAGCCCACGTATTTCATCTGCAGCTTGTCTATCATGTAGCTTATTGTCATTGGTCCGACTAGCCCCGCGCCAGGAAACCCCTCTATGAAAGTATAGCCTTTGAAGTTTTTGTCCTCGAAAAGTTTTATCTCGATCATCGTATCACAGCATATATCCTTTAGCCGTAAAGTATATTAAAACAACACGCATTTTTATTCCTCGAAATCCCGTCGTCAGGAAAAAACACGTTGTTGCAAAAAAATGGTAATTCCTTTACTGACGGTATATCGACGATAGTTATTTAAACCTATTCTGAGATAAAAGCTTGGTGAATTTATGGCAGAAAGAATAGGCTCAGAAAGGCTACAAAGAGAAGACGGATATCTTTACTTCCTAGGTAAGGATGGCTTCGTATGGAGGACTCCAATGAAGACAAATCCAAGAGGCCGTAAGGCAAAGATTGGGAGTGAAAAGATAAGGAGGGAACAGGGATTCCTCTACTTCATAGACAAGAGCGGATATGTAGCAAGGGCAAAAATGAACAGGAAGGGAAGGAGATAATTAATTACTTTTTCTTTTATTCCTATTTTTTATATTTTTTCTGTGATAGTTAACCAGTGGTCTGATGGCCAGAGGTAAAAAGCGTAGAGTAACGGATTTCACCAGAGGCAAGAGGCCCCTGGGAGTTGCACTTATCACGGTATTTGAGGTAGTTGCGGCACTGTACATGTTGTTAGGTGTTGTTTCGTTCAGCGCCATAAGGCATTTTATGGGCATGGGCAATTTTGTCGGAATGATAGCAGGGTTTGGGGGCGCAATCCTTCTTTTAATCGGGATTGTGCTGCTTTTTTCTGCATATGGTTTCTGGAGCGGAAGCGATTGGGGCTGGTGGCTGGGAATTGCAATATCCGGTTTTCTCATATTCAGCATAGTGTTCCTAAACGTTTTGGGCCTTGTGCTTGGGCTTGCAATGGTATATTACATTACCAGAAGGCGCGTCAAGAGATGGTTCGGGGTTTTATAATCGGTTTAGCCTTGCCCCAATTCTTATCTTGTATTTCTTAACCGCTCCAGCATTGAGTTCCGCCACGTATTTTGCCTTTGCAACAGGCACATATGGTTTGCAGCCAAGGAAAGATTTACATGGCTTGAACCCTTCCATTATATCAACAACGCACAGCTTTCCGTCAAACCAGACAACATCTATTGCGAATTGCATATTGTACATCCATATCCCGTGGAAACCCTCGTAGGGAAATACGAAAAGCATGCACTTTCCACTCCCAAGGCTTTTCCTGAACATCAGCCCTATCATCCTCTTGGCCTCGCTGTCCGCAATTATGGCCCTGAGCCTCTTCCCGTTTATTGATATTGCTTTTTCCCTGTATTTCTGCATCCTGTAAATTAGCTTCAGCAGCAACACACCACTATTTCGTTATTGAGACGCTTTGCTCCCTCATGAACTGCTGCAGATAGAACTTGCTGCCCGTGCCCTTCCCGGTAAGGGCGCTTCCCTTCCATCCGACGAACGTGTGTACCCCTACGATAGCACCGGTTGTGGCGCTTATTTCCCTGTTTATGTATATGACCCCCGCATTTATGTTATCGATAAACCTCTTGATTTCCTTCCCGCTCTTGCTGTAGAATCCTGCAGTGAGGCCGTATTCCGTATCGTTGGCAAGTCTTATCGCATCGTCCAAATCTGAGAAGCTTTCTATTGTAAGTATGGGAAGGAAGAGTTCCTTGTGCACGAGCTCGTTGTCGTGGTGCACCTCTATTATTGTAGGCTCGACATAAAATCCGTCTGCAAACCCGGTTTTCACTATGTTGCCTCCATATAGTATCCTTCCGGAGGTCTTTGCCTTGCCTATCATCTCCGTATAGCGCCTGAACGCGCTTTCGCTTATTATAGGGCCTATGTATATGCCTTTTTCCAATGGATTTCCTATCTTTAGCTCCATCACCTTGCTTATAAGCTTGCTTACGAACTGCTCCTTTACTGACTCGTGCACGTAAACCCTTGAGAGCGCGCTGCACTTCTGGCCCGCGAATCCGAACGCCGCGCTGGAAACCCCGGCTACGGACCTGTCAAGATCCGCGTTCTTTGATACTATGGCAGGGTTCTTCCCACCCATTTCTACTATGAACACCTTCTGCTTCCCCATGCTGAAGCACTTCGATACCATTGACATCCCAGTAATTCGCGAGCCCGTAAATGCGATGCCGGATACGTCTTCATTTGTCACGAGCTCGTCACCAACCACAGAGCCGGGCCCTGTCACATAGTTGAATACACCTTCTGGCACGCCGGCATCCTTGAAAAGCTCATATATCTTCAATCCGGTAAGCATAGTCATGTTGTCCGTTGACGAGGGTTTGAAAACAACGGTGTTGCCAGTTATTAGCGCTCCGACGCTCATGCCTATCGATATGGATATAGGGAAATTGAACGGCGCTATGACCCCGAACACCCCGTAAGGCTTCATTGAGATCTTTATCTTTTCTGCGCCTGAAGGCGCACCCTGGAACCCGGAATCCACGCCCTTCCGGCTTTGCATTATCTTGTTGCTCCTGGAATACCCCTTGTTTATGGCCATTTCATTGGCGTAATACCTCATGAAGTCTATCGCCTCGTCCACTTCGCCGATAGATTCGTATCTTGATTTCCCGTTCTCGTAACTAAGTATTGCTGCCACTTTGAATTTCCTTTCCGAAAGAAGGTTTGCGGCATTTTCAAATATAGCCATTCTCTGCTTGTAGGGAGAATTGGACCATTGCCCAAATGCCTTTTTAGCTTCAGATATTGCGAGTTGCGCGTGCTCCTTGGTGCCTTTCTGGAAGGTTCCGAGAACCGTCTTGAAGTCTATTGGGGATTTTTCTTCTATGCGCTCGTTAGAGTATACCTCTTTTCCGCCTATGTACATCGGATGGTTCTTCCCGAATTCGTCCTTTACGCCGATTACTGCATCATCAAAAAGCCTGTCGAATTCATCCTCACTTCCGCCGTCCAAATAACTCTTGTAAGTTGACTCGTTGTTAAATTTATTTTTGGCCATCCTATCAACCTAAAATAAGTAGACTAATTTCTCTGTCAACGTTTTTAGCCTTATTGCCAATGCTTGCAGTGCATGTGCATATATTGGATATAAGCATGCATGCAATTTTTGTATCTGATTATCGGTTTAAAGCATAAGGTTTTAAATACCTTGAAAATAACTTATAACTGAGTTATAATTATAGCAAGAGGTGCATCTATGACGGATTCTTCTGTAAATGCCGAGAAAGTAGTAGTTGGAGATGAGGAGTACAAAAGGACATACGGGTTCAACGATTCGTTCGAATACAAGTTTAAGACAAAAAAGGGCCTGTCTGAGGAGATAGTCAGGGAGATTTCGGCAATGAAAAATGAGCCTGAGTGGATGCTGGAAAAGAGGCTTATAGGGTACAAGCAGTTTGTCAACAGGCCGACCCCGCAATGGGGTGGCAATCTCAATGAGATAGACTACAATGACATCTATTACTACCTGAAGCCAACGGACAAGAAGGGCAACACCTGGGAATCTGTGCCCAAGGAGATAAAAGATACCTTCGACAAGCTCGGTATACCGGAAGCGGAAAGGAAGTTCTTTGCTGGAGCAGAGGCACAGTACGATTCTGAGGTAGTATATTCGCATATAAGGGAGGACCTTGCCAGAGATGGTGTCATATTCACAAGCACGGACGAAGCAGTTAAGAAGTATCCAGAGATTATGAAGAAATATTTTGGGACGATTATACCACCAACAGACAACAAGTTCGCAGCACTTAATACCGCAGTATGGAGCGGGGGATCGTTCATCTACGTCCCGAAAGGAGTAAAATTGAAGATGCCACTCCAGGCCTATTTCAGAATAAATTCTGAGAAGGCAGGTCAGTTTGAGAGAACATTGATAATTGCAGATGAAGGAGCTGATGTTACATATATAGAAGGGTGCCTGCCTGCTGATGAATTAGTAAGCAAGGGAGATACTTTTGAGCCAATAGTGAATATAAACACAAATGACTCTGTTGTAACACACAATGGGACACATGAAAATGTAAGTAGATTGTTTGTGCACGAACATGAAGGGATAATGTATGAGATAACACCCGAGTCTGGCTTTAACGGATTTAGATTAACAGGAGAGCATCCAGTGCTATGCATAAAAAGAAATGATGTTTTGGCCAAAAGGGCAAAAAGGGGCGATTGGCTACCTGAAGCTTCTACAAAATTGCTTTTGGATGCAGAACCTCAATTCATAAATGCGAATCAGTTAGATGTTGGCGACTTTTTGGTATATGTTGCACCTACTTTAAGAGAAGATGATGAATCATTAGATGAGGACCTACTTCAAATATTAGGTTTATATCTAGCAGAAGGCAGTATATCACAGAATAAAGCTTTAAGAAATATAAAATCAGTATCATTCAGCTTTGGTTATAGCAATAAAGAAGCTTCCATTGCCAAATCACTGCATTCTCTCCTTAATAAAAAAGGGTATAGAAGTTCCATATGCAGAGGTAAAGGTAAATACTACATAGTAAGTTCTTACTCAAAAGAATTAATTGAAATATGTGAAACTCATTGTGGAAATGGAGCCGCTACAAAGAACTTATCATCAACGATAATGAAACTTCCACCAAAAAAACAAAAGATCCTCATAGATAATTATTGGAAAGGGGACGGTAGCATATATGTAAAATATGGTAAAAGATTAATGAGAGCTGCAACGATAAGCAAAATACTAGCATTGCAGATACAGGAGATACTTGCGAGAAATGGAATATTTGCAAATCTAAATGTCAGAAAAGGATCTGATGATAAGATTTTAGGCAGAAAGATTACAAGAAAGGACCAGATAATAATAGAATATACAGAAGATAGGAATATTGGTGGAGTGAGGAGAAAAGGAAATTCCTTCTTTGTACCAATAAAGAAAATAGGCAAAAAAGATTTCAAGGGTCCTGTTTATAATTTCAGTGTGAATAAAGACGAATCTTATCTTGTTAGAGGATTTGCAGTACACAATTGCACAGCGCCGATATACATGAGTTCATCTCTGCATTCCGCAGTAGTGGAGCTCGTAGCCCATAAAAATGCGCACATAAGGTACGTTACCATCCAGAATTGGTCAAAGAACGTTTACAATCTTGTCACGCAGAGGGCCTTTGCCTATGAGAATGCACATGTCGAATGGATAGACGGCAATATTGGCAGCAAGCTCAACATGAAGTACCCCAGCGTGTTCCTGAAGGAAAGGGGCGCGAGGGGGGAAATAATGTCAATAGCGGTAGCGGGCCCTAAGCAGGTACAGGATTCTGGAGGTAAGATATATCACCTTGCTCCGGATACCACATCGCAGATAATATCGAAGAGCGTTTCGTCTGGCGATGGGATAACGACATACCGCGGCTTGCTGCACATAGGCAAGAATGCGTCAAATGTAAAATCAACCGTGCGCTGCGATGCCCTGCTTCTGGATGATGAATCCAAGACCAACACGTTCCCATATATGGAGGTGAACAGGGACGACGCGACGATAACCCACGAGGCCAGCACGGGAAAAGTAGGCGAAGAGCAGCTTTTTTACCTGATGTCCAGGGGGCTCAGTGAGGAGGAGGCACTGACGACAGTGGTTCTTGGATTCCTGGACCCTCTTGCAAGGGCGCTTCCTTTGGAATATTCCCTTGAGTTGAGGAGATTAATAAAGCTGGACATGTCAAATTCTGTGGGCTGACCGACCCTATCAGGTGTAGTGATAAATTTGCAGGATTACAAAAGTTTCATTAGGGAGGCTGTTGAGCAATATGGCAAGCTGCCGCAAGAAACAAGCGAGCTTTACAAGCACCATTACGTGAACATACCATTTGATCTTAAGGCATTCAGTGGCAACCAGCAGGACGGCGATCCCATAAAGAGTTCCGTAAACCTATGGGCGTCAAAGCTGGGGATAAGGTTCGGTCTGGCTTTGGGAAGCCTTGATTCAATAGTAAATAATGACCTTGTCAGAGTGGAGAGGACAGAGAGCCTTGACAGCTCTTTGATCAACAGCATGTTTAAAAGCGAAGAGGACAAATACGTTGCCTACATAAATTCCAATTCGGAAAGATCCGTTTTTGTAAACGTACCGGAAGGTAAATCGGCAAGCATCAACATAATGCTGCTAAATTCTTCCAAACCGCTCAATGCAAGAATATTCATTAATGTAGGGGACGGCGCGAAGCTTAACGTGCTTGAATACTACGGCTCAGCCGCATCCATGCCCACCTCGCTTGGGGTAATTCATGAAGCAAGCATAGGTAATGGCTCTGAGCTAGAGCTGAATGCCGTGCATAACGAGGATGCCAATACCTTATGCCTGGGCTTCTGCAAAAACAGGATAGGTGAGAGGTCCCATTTCAGGTTCAACTCATTTTACAACGGCTCATCGCACACGAGGATCAGGAACTCTGTAAGGGCAGACGGCAATGAAAGCAAGGTGGACGTAAATGAGGCGATATTCGGATCCGCAAAACAGAAGTTCGACATAAACACATACATAATAAATGCTGCCAAGCACACCCATGCGAGCCTCGAATCCAAGGCTGCGCTAATGGACGAGTCTTTCTGCATAATGAAAGGGTTTGCAAAGATACTGAATGGCGCAGCCAAGGCAAGGTCTTACGTTCACGAAAGGGGCATACTGCTCGACAAGGGCGCTAAGGTTGACGGCCTGCCAGATATGTCCGTAGATGAAAATGACGTAAAGGCGACGCATTCTTCAGCCACTGCGCCTGTCGATCCCGAATCCGTTTTTTACCTCATGTCGAAGGGAATTGGAGGGGAAGGGGTCAGGAAATTGCTTGTAACAGGATTCTTTGCGGAGAGCATTTCAAGGATAGGCAATCCCCTAATGAGGGAAATCTCGATGTCTTTGATAAACAGCAAGCTCGCGGAAAGGAATTACGGGAGCATGCCGAGCATGGACACGAGGAACATTTGGGTGGGATTGGGAGGAGCCCAGGATGCCCCGGAATCCGACATGTTTAAAGGGCACTACAAGTATAGGGGAACCGAATAGGCGATAACATGATGACTGACTATGAGAGGGTCGTAAAGAGCTTCATACCTGCTTTCAGGCTGAAGGCAGCAAAGATTATGCTCAAGGAATATGGAATAAAGCAGCAGCAGGCTGCAGTTATCTTAGGGACGACGCAGGCCGCAATAAGCAAATACCTGAAGGAAAATCCAGGAAAATACGAAAATATCAAGATAGATTCAAAATCCTTGAGGGATTTTGTTGAAAGAATGAAAGAGAACAACGAGCATGAGGGACAAAAGGTAATGTGCAACGTATGCCAGAGCAACAAGAAGTTCGATTGCGCTTTTATAGTTAAATGAAGTGGTTAGATGATGCTGGAAATAAAGGATCTGCATGTAAGCGTGGAAGGCAAGGAGATAATAAAGGGGCTCAACCTCAGGATGAAGCAGGGGGAGACGCACGTGATCATGGGGCCTAACGGCTCTGGAAAGAGCACGCTTGCAAGGACCATAATGGGGCACCCGAAATCCGTAGTCACGAAGGGGGACATACTCGTAGACAATCAGAGCATCCTGGGCCTGACTACTGACAGGCGTGCAAAGTTGGGGCTTTTCATGCAATTCCAGAATCCCGTAGAAGTCGAGGGCGTCGGGTTCATCAATTTCCTCCACCTTGCGAAGCAGTCTTCAGGCGATAGCGCAGTAAGCACAAAGGACTTTATGAAGGACATAAAGAGCAACATAAGCGAGCTGAAGATGGGCGAGGATTTCCTCGGAAGGTCCTTAAACCAGGGATTCTCCGGAGGCGAAAAGAAAAAGGCGGAAGTGCTGCAGCTATCGATACTGAAGCCCAAGATAGCGATCCTTGACGAGCCGGATTCGGGGCTTGACATAGACGCGATAAAGGTTGTATCGAATTCAGTGAACAATCTTGCGGAAAGGATTGACTTGGGGTTGCTCATAATAACCCACTACAGCAGGATACTTTCGTTCATAAAGCCGCAGGTTGTGCACGTCATGGTGGACGGCAATATAGTTGCGGAAGGGGGGAACGAGCTCATAGAAAAGCTTGAAAAAGAGGGCTACAATACATATATAGATCCTAAATAGTGTGAAAATGGCGGAGAGCATAAAGTACTCAAAAAATGAATTCAAGGTCGAAAATATAAGGGCTGATTTCCCGAACCTGAAGGTGGAAATGAACGGGAAACCCCTTGTTTATCTTGACAGCGCGGCAACCTCGCAAAGGCCGCGGCAGGTACTTGAGGCAATGGACGGCTACTACAAGACCTACAATGCAAACATACACCGCGGAATATACAGGATTGCGGAAAAGGCAACGGAGGAGTACATAGATTCCAAAAACAAGGTTGCAAAGTTCATAAACGGAAGCTCAATTGAGGAGATAGTATACGTAAGGAACGCAACGGAGGCCATAAACCTCGTGGCGCTTTCATGGGGCAACATGAACATAGAAAAGGAGGACCACATACTCATATCCGAGATGGAGCACCATAGCAACATGGTCCCTTGGATGCTGCTTGCAAAGAGGAAGGGCGCTTCGCTCGACTACATACCGCTTGACAGGACCAACAGCAAACTGGACATGGCCGGATTCAATAAGATGCTGGACAAAAATCCGAAGATAGTTGCAGTTACGCATGCCTCGAACGTGCTAGGCACTGTCAACGACGTAAAGGAGATAACGAAAAAGGCACACAAGAAAGGCGCAAAGGTCCTGATCGACGGCGCGCAGTCTGTGCCGCACATGAAAGTTGACGTTAGAGAAATAGATTCTGACTTTTTCGCCTTCTCCGCGCACAAGATGCTAGGCCCGACCGGGCTCGGGGTTCTGCATGCAAAGGCCGAGATACTCAATGGCATGGATCCGGTTATCGGAGGAGGGGACATGATAAAGAGCGTAAAATACGATTCCTGCAGCTGGAACGACCTGCCGTGGAAGTTCGAGGCTGGGACCCCGAATATAGCAGGTGCAATAGGGCTTGGGGCTGCAATAGACTATCTAGAATATTTCGGAATGGATAGCATAAGGGAGCATGAAAAGGAGCTTACAGCATACGCGCTTGAGAAACTCACGAAGGTGAAAAATGTCACCATATACGGCCCCGGAATCAAGGATCTTGATGCCAGGCTCGGGGTCATAGCATTCAGCATCGACAAAGTGCATCCGCATGATGTGGCGCAGGTACTTGATGCAGAAGGGGTAGCGATAAGGGCAGGGCATCATTGCGCCATGCCGCTGGTGACCCAAAAGCTCGGGGTTCCAGCTTTGTCAAGGATGAGTTTCTACATCTATAACAAGGAATCAGAAATAGATGCGGCAGTGGAGGCATTGGAGAAGGTCAAAAAGGTATTCAAGGTTGTGTGATTGCATGCCGATAGACATTTATGCGGAGGAGATAATAGCACATTACGAGAAGCCCCACAACATAGGGGAAATTCAGAACCCCAGCATCAGCTTCCATAACAACAATCCGCTGTGCGGGGACGACCTGACAATGTACTTGATGATAGATGGGAACAAGGTGCAGGATGTGAAGTTCAAAGGCACGGGATGTGCGATAAGCATGGCAAGCGCGAGCATGCTTACTGATTTTGCAAAAGGGAAGACCCTAAAGGAGATAGAGGACATGAACGTGGATACCATAATAGATCTTTTAGGGATAGATCCGGGCCCTGCCAGGCTCAAGTGCGCTACGCTGTCCTTACGAACGCTGAAAGAGGCCACGTTCTTGTATGAGCACAAGGAAGTGGACAGGGAAACAAAGGAGCTTTAGGCTGTAAGCAATTCTAAGATTCGTAAATGAAGTAGCCCCGACCGGATTCGAACCGATGTAAACGGGTCCAAAGCCCGCTATCCTTGGCCACTAGATGACGGGGCTGCAGTAAGTCATTTGTTTTTGGTGATATATAAACTAAAATATTTTGGTATATACTTACCTTTCAAATAATGACATTAATATTAGGTACGCGTGCCGTTGCTCGATCATTCTCCTGTATGCGAATTTTATCCAGTCGCTGCCGAATGGAAGGTATATGTATACCTTTTGCCCTTGGTTTGCAAGGTATCTTGCGTATCCGTTCCTTATCCCGTTTAGCATTGCGAAATCCATCTTCCTTTTGTACCTTTTATTCAGTTTTATCGCCCTTTCTATGATGCGTATGTCATGTGTTGCGATCATGAATTCATTGGAATGCTTGAATAGCATATCCATCAAGAGCATGTAGTTATGTGTTGCAGCCTTTCTTGAATCGAATATCCCGTCGTCCTTTATCTTATATGCACCTTTCACAAGCCTTATCTTGGCCTTGCGTTTGATAAGCTCCTTGATGTCCGATTCGCTCCTTTTCAGGTATGACTGTATGCATATGCCCGTATTCCCATACCTGAGTGCTGACTTGTAAACCCTTATCGTATCGCTTACGCACTTGGGGGATTCCATGTCGAGCCATACGAACACGCCGTTTTCCCTTGCAAGTCTCACCAGCTCAAGGTAATTGCGGCGCATTTCGCCGTAGCTTATCGAGAGGCCTATTTGCGTCGGTTTTAACGATATCTGGGCTTTGAGTTTTTTTCTCTTTATCTCCTTTATCAACTGGGTGTAAGTACGCATCGTTTCCTTTATTTTATAGCGGTCCGACAGATCCTCCCCAAGAAAATTTATGGACGTGCCTATGCCTTTTGAATTGAGGAATGCCGTCCTGTCTACCGCGTCTTTCAGATAATATCCCGCAATCCATTTTCCCGCAATAAATTTTTCTGCGCTAGCATTCAAGTTCAAACTTACCATCGGATCCCTGTTTTTTTCAGCCCTTTTACAAGATCTGAATAGCCTGTGAATTGTATTACGCCTATGCCTACCCTCCTGGCTCCGTCAGTATTTCTCTTTAAGTTATCTACAAATATCGTTTCGTGTGGCTTGGCGTTCATCTTTTTGAGCACGAACCTGTATATTCTGCCGTCTGGCTTTGCCATTCTCAGGTAGCATGATGTGAACATCTTGTCGTATTTTACGTTTTTCAGGTATCTTTCCATCTTTGCAATATGCCTGCTCCTGCTCACATTGGTCAATATTGCGATGTCGTATTTTTTTGACAGCTTTGCTATCAATTTTATGACGTTTCCGTTCAACCGGTTTAGTTTCGTGAAAGCCACATCCCACTCCAGGCTTTTTTTGGTCACGCCGAACTTCCTTGAAAGCGCTTCTTCAAGCTGCACCAGGTTTAATTTCCCTACTTCCATTTTGTCGAGCATCGGGATTAATGCACCCTTGAATTCCTTCGGGTCAATATCTAGTTTCCTTGATATGTATTCCACATACTGGCTCTCGTCAAAAGTATCTATCACGCCGCCTACATCGAATATTATTAACTTGATCATCTCAATATCATCTTATATTTTAATAGACAGCATTAATAATAAAGTTGATTTTATGAAGACCGTCGTCATCGCGCTTGGAGGAAATGCGCTGCTTGATCCTTCCGGCAAGCAGTCCTTTTCCATGGAAAACGAAAACATAGGTAGGGTCTCAAAAAGCATTGCAGAGTTATGCAAAAACAGGAACTACAGGGTTGTCATAACACATGGCAATGGATCACAGGTTGGCGACGAGCTCATGAGGAACGAGCATGCAAAGATGCAAGTCCCGAAGCTCCCGCTGTACATCTTAAATGCCGAAACACAGGCCCTGATAGGAAGCATACTGGAAACCTCGTTGCGCAACAGCCTCAATGCAATGAAAGTGCGAAGGAGCGTTTGCGTAATACTAGCGCACGTCCTGGTTGATAAGGAGGATGGCGCTTTCAGGAACCCATCCAAGCAGATAGGCCCCTTTTATGGGAATAAGGAATTGGGACGGGAGCTTGCGCTCGGCAGATTTGACTACATAAAGTCCGGCTCAAAGTATCGCCGGGTGGTTTCATCCCCCAAGCCGAAGGGCATCCTTGAATTGGACCCCATAAAATCGGAGGTTTCAAGGCATATTGTGATAACCTGTGGTGGTGGAGGGATACCTACAGTGAGGAAGGGTAAAATGTTTTATGGGATCGATGCTGTGATTGACAAGGACCTTACAACGCAGCTGCTTGCCAATTCAATAAATGCCGAAAAGATGATAATACTCACGAATACTGACTATGTTTATGGGAATTACGGCAAGCATGCGAATAGGATAAAGGAGGTAAGGGCAAGTACAATCAAAAGGCGCCTTGAAAAATTTGAAAACGGTACGATAAGGCCCAAGATTGAGGCTTGCGTGAGGTTCATAGAGAATGGAGGAAAGGAGGCATACATAGGGGATGTTTTCAGCCTTGACGCCATATTGAAAAGAAAATCTGGAACGATGATTCACTGAGACTGCCAGTTTCATACCTTGAATACCAGGTATATTACACCGCTTGCCATTGCTATTATCCCCAATGCCGCAGTCACGTATACTATCTTTGATTTCCCGGCGACTTTGACAAGGAAATCTATAAGGAATACGCTTATGATCGTTGCTGTAGCAATTGCGACCAGTAGTCCGACTATGCCTATGCTTGCCAATGCAGTAGTTACGTTCGCCCTTGATGCGACCAGGGTCAGGCCGAATGCAGCTATGGCCGCAAATATACCTATAAGGAAGGAAAGCCTGAACGCCTCGTCAGGCTCAACACCCATCACCAGCATTGTGCTCGTTGTTATGCCCGACCTGCTTACACCCGGTAGCGCAGCGATTCCCTGCGCTATGCCAACCAGTATGTAGTCTTTCATCTTTAGGTCCTTGAATTTCTTAGTGCCGGCGCCCTTACTCTGAATTTTTTTTGAATACCTTATCACCAGCGCATCCCCTATTAGGACAAGGCCTATTATCATCATTGGTATTCCCAGGGATATCCCGGTTATTGAGTCCGCCACAAGGTAAAGCGGTGCGCCTATTATTCCAGTTGCTATCGTACTTACCAGGACATACTTGAAAAGCCTCCTGCCCTCCTCCGATTTCGATCCCAGCAGTACCCTTGCCAGTGTGGCTATGTCCTTCCTGAAATATATTATGGCCGCAAGGATTGTTCCTATTTCCATGAACAGCCCGAACGTGTACGCCTGCTGGAAGTTCAGGTTAAGCAGGTAGTTTGACGCAACGAGAACCTGCGTCTTGCTGCTTATCGGAAGCCATTCGGATATGCCCTGCACTACCCCTATTATAACGGAATACAGCAGATGGATTAGGGTGTTTTGCATGCTAATACTTGTCCATAAAAGATTAAAAGCCTAATTAGTCCTGATTTTTGATGCTGGATTTGGGGATTTGTAAAATCCAATAGAGACATATCGTATGTATTTAATTACTTTGTATGTTAATAACTAGGTATTATGAACAGAGGGGTTTTTGGCTTAGTTTTCCTGCTGGCGTTAATGGTACCTTCGGCCTTGCTAGTTTCTTATGCGACCGGACCTACCGGCGTGGAAAACATAACGCTTTCTTCGCACTCCGTAAAGCTGTCGCCCGGAGGGAATGCAATAGTGAGTTACAGCCTTAATTACGTAAGCGGGTATTACCTGTATGGCACCGAGTTGTACGTTGTCGGATACAATCAGCTCGGCTCAGAAAACATAACCGTGCTGATCACGAACAAAAGCGGGAACCCGCCGATTAAAGGAACAATGTACATATTTTTATCGCATGCATTGCAGCCAGGGACATACAACATAACTCTTGCGGGGAACAGCTCTGGTACCAAGGTAAACCCGGACACGCTGATACTGACAGTCCTCTCGCCCTACAATACAACTACGCGCTCAACGGTGAGTGCGCCAACTTCCACAATTTATGGCTCCACAGGACCCAGCACGCAAGCAACAACAGCACCGCCGGGCTCTTCCACGCCCAAATCAACAGTATATGCAACGCAGGGATCCCAGTCCCAGAATAACACAATGTATTACGCATTGGCAATCGTTGCGATAATCATACTGATAGCCATAATCTTTGCATTTGGCAGGATGCGCAGGAAGGAAGAGGAAAAGCCAAAGAAGCAGCAAAATGCACAGCAGCCGAATGCTTGATGTGCCTACTGTTAGGTTACCATCATGTTGAAACCTTACGGCTATTTTGGGCTGGCCCTTGTAGTTTTTGCCGAGATAAATTTTTCGCTGAAGATACAGCCTTTTGCTGCGTGGTACATACCAATAGTCTGGTACGGGTTCATCCTGTTTGTGGACAGCGTGGTCTTTAGGATAAAAAAGAAATCGATAATATCCACATATCCCAAGGAATTCGTGCTCATGCTCGTCGTTTCTGTGCCGTTTTGGCTGATATTTGAATTGTATAACTTTTTCACGGTCAGCTGGATATACACGAACTACGTCTGGTACTTGCACCTTGTAGATTTCACTACAATAATGCCAGCGGTGCTTGAGGTATTTTCGTTGATTAGTGCCCTTGGGATAGCTTCGAGCTTAGACTCTATGAAGAACCATGCAGGAAAGACGAGATCCAGTACACCGCTACAATCCGCTGTGATAAAATTTCTCGTAGCTGTGGGAGCATTTGCAGTGGTAATTCCAATACTTGCACCGGTAATTGGTTTCCCTTTAATGTGGATAGGCATTTTCCTTTTTATAGATCCGCTCAACTATTTGACAGGAAAGCCAAGTATTATTGCAAAGGTCAGCAAGGGGTCGAAAGGCATTCTAATAAGGTTGTTCCTTTCAGGGATAGTGATGGGCTTCTTCTGGGAGTTCTGGAACTTCCAGGCTTATCCAAAATGGACTTACAATCTCCCATCATTCGTGCCTGCAATAAAGCTCTTCGAGATGCCTTTATTGGGCTATTTGGGCTACCTGCCCTTTGCCATAGAGGTATTTCTGTTCTATGCCTTATTGAGGTCTTTTGTGTTCAATTATGAAAACCCGCTGCTTTCCATGTAAAATATGCAGGTGCATGCAGGCCCTGCATCTAGCAGGCTTTTCAACAAGCACATAGTTATATTATGTAGTTGTAAAGCAGATCGTTGTCGGTAATTTGCATGTACGTTATTCCGATCTTGTCCATCCTTGCAAGCAAGGGCTCCAAGTCCTCCTTTTTTATCAGTTCTATCCCTACAAGGGCTGGGCCGGTTTCCTTTGATGTTTTCTTTATGTACTCGAATCTTGCTATGTCATCGGTAGGTCCTAGTATGCTGTTAACGAAATTCCTTAGCTGCCCCGGCTTTTGGGCAAATTCTATTATGAAATAATGCTTTAGGCCTTTATGGATAAGGCTTCTTTCCATTACCTCGGGATAGCGGAGTATGTCGTTGTTTCCTCCGCTGAGTATGCACACTATGGTCTTGCCTTTTAGTTTGCCTTGCATGTTTTCCAGTACAGAGATGGATAATGCACCAGCAGGCTCCACAACTATACCTTCGTTCTGGTATAATTCGATCATCGTCGTGCAAACCTTGCCCTCTTCGGCAAGGAATATATTGTCGACTAGCTCGTTTACTATCTTGAACGTCTTTTTCCCCGCACTCCTTACCGCGGCGCCGTCTACAAACGTGTCTATTTTTTCCAGCGTGATTGGCTTGCCTTGCCTGATAGATTCGTACATGCTCGGGGAACCGAAAGGCTCTGCGCCTATAATCCTAGTCCTCTTTGACTTGGCTTTCATGTATGTAGAAACCCCGGATATGAGCCCGCCGCCACCTATTGGACACACTATGTAATCCGCTTTTGGCCCGATCTCATCATATATCTCCTTGGCTATTGTACCTTGGCCAGACATTATTTTATAGTCGTCAAATGGATGCGCAAATGTTGCACCGACGCTGTTGCAGTATTCCTTTGCAACTTTGTACGTTTCATCGTAATTCTGCCCCACGAGCCTTGTCTCAACCCATTTTCCGCCGAATGCATTTACCCTGCTGATCTTCTGCAAAGGCGTTGTTATCGGCATGAATACCACCGCCTTTATCTTAAGATGGAATGCACTGAACGCGACACCTTGTGCATGATTCCCGGCGCTTGCACATACAACCCCGTTTTTCCTTTGTGAAGGAGACAACGAGCTCATTAGGTTGTATGCGCCCCTTATTTTGTAGGATCTTACTTCTTGAAGGTCCTCCCTCTTCAGGTAGATTTTGGCACCATACTCCCTTGACAGTCTTTCCGAGAACCACAATGGAATTCGGGATACCACTCCGTTTACCCTCGCCGCTGCATCATCTATGCTTTTAACGCTTATTTCGTCTGCCATAAGCTCAATCCAAATAGGCTGTGCATGAAATTTCTACCTTTGCGCCCTTTGGCAGTGCTGAAACCCCTGCAGTTTGCCTTGCAGGCTGTGGATCCGTATTGAAATACTTGGAGTAGACATCGTTGAATTTCTTGTAATCATTGATATCAGAAAGGTATATTTCGGTCTTTACAACGTCTTCTAGCCCTGCACCTGCCTCAGAAAGGATTGCAGTGATATTTTTCATCGTTTGGTCCGTTTCATTTTCCACGCCGCCTTCCACAAGGGTCCCTGTCTTTGGGTTTATCCCTATTTGGCCGGAGCAGAGAACGAATTTGCCTGCAAGTATAGCTTGCGAATACGGGCCTACGGGTTTCGGCGCATCTGCTGCGGTTATTTTTTTAATATCCATAGCATCACCATAACATTAGCCGATAAAGTTAATTGGACGGTTAGTTATTTAATTCCAGCCTGCAACGCCTAGGCAGTGTCTGCTTCTTTTTTCCTTGTACTGCTAAAGAGCATTCCCGCCCCGGCCCCAAACACCCATGAACCGTAAAGAACCGAAGATAGGGTCTCTTTTATGGCTATTCCAGGGTATACTCTTGTTGAAAGTATTGCCAGCGATGCAAGCCCTGCAGACACGGTAACAGCGCCTATGGCTTTCTTGTACCCGTCTTTCAAAAAACCGGTGCCGAGGATTATAAGCGATGCGGATGTTGCGGCGAAGTATCCTGTTGCCGCAGGCACATGCATGAATGACAAGTCGCCATGGGATATGCTAACGGCAGCAAGAGATGCACCACCTATTCCCAAAAGTATGGCCCCTGCCCTCAACGTGTTGGAATCTGAGTATTTCTTGCCAAGTCCATAGGCAGATGCTGATGTGAGGATCCCGGAAGCAAACAGGCCTGCGGTTAGCACCCCGTCAGCCCTTGTGCTGAAAAAATCGCTTACGGCCTGGGTTTTCCATGAGAAGCCGGCATAATTCCTTGTTGCTACGTAAAGCGAAACCCACCCTATTGCAGGGCCCAACATGCCCGCCATCCCGTAAAATTTTTTTACGTGGCCGGATTTATCTTCGATGCAGCTATCAGTACTCTTATTTTCTTTTCTGATTAAGTCTGAAACATGTGTTTTGTTCCGGAGAGCTATCGTATCCTTGTGGCTCGATACATCGTATGGTTTAGTAGCCATGATAAACCCCACATGGTTCCTTTATTCCAAATCACTTCCGTGCCCCTTTCTTCGCGCCTGTCCAATTGTATATCAAGGCTATCAAAGCACCGGCTACGGCACCGTCAAAGAAAGCCTCTATGCCACCTATTATGCCGCTGACGAGTCCGGAGCCATACCCAGGATATACGGTGGAGAAAACCTGTACAAAGCCGGAAGCCCAGAATGGGGATACGAGTCCAGCAACAAGGACGCACAGCGCCCAGGGTATTCCAATACCAAGAGCTAGTCCTTTCACGCTCAATTTATCCATGCTTGTCACAACTGGATATATGATTAAACGTTTATATATGTAACGATGCCATGGCATAAGCTTGGGGTCGCTGGGATTTGAACCCAGATTTGCAGGTTACTTCATATTTTTCTGTATTCCAGATCTTAATCATCGCGTTTGCTCAATATACATATAAACATCTGGAGCCTGCCGCGCTGCCAAGTTACGCTACAACCCCTCACGCTATAATTTGTTAAAGACATAAATATATTGCTATCTAATCCATATCATATTAATTATCAGGTAGTGGGATGAAAAAGGAATACTTGATTTACATAATAGTCGGGGTTATAGTCGTAATAGGGATAGCGGCATATGTGCTGCTCAGGTCTTCTGGGTGCAGCGCTTGCGGGAAGCAGGTAAGCGGATCCTACATCCAGGGAATGTACAATATAGCCAATAATTATACGCTTGCGGACAACATAGGCACAGGAGCCATAGTCCCAGGACCGCAGGCAAACCTGCCCAAGCACGTAAATGCAACACCGCTAACCTCAAACGGAAAGCCGGAGATACTCTACGTAGGAGGGGACTACTGCCCGTATTGCGCAATCACAAGGTGGGGACTCATACTTGCGCTTATGAGGTTCGGCAACTTCACAAGCCTGAACTACATGGAGTCTACGAGCAGGGACATATATCCGAATACCGCGACATTCTCGTTCTCTGGTTACGGATACAGCAGCAGCCTTGTCAGCTTTGATGCTTTCGAATTATATGACAGGAATGAACAGAACATAACGTCAGTGAATTTCACCCAGAAAGACCAGTTCCTTTTGGCTAGATATTCAGGGGGCGGGATACCCTTCATCGATTTTGCAAATAGCACAGTGCAGAGCGGCTCAGTGATAAGCCCGCAGATAATCCAAGGAGAGGACTGGAGCCAGGTGCTTGCGGATCTTTCGAACCAGAATTCCGTAGTCGCGCAGGAGATAATAGGAAATGCAAACATATTCACGGCATATATATGTGCGAGCAACCAGACGCTAAATTCAACGGCATATGCGTGCAAGCAGCCTTATGTAAGGAAGGTACTGGGCTGATTTGCCAGCTCAGTTATGCATTGAGCTGACCATTGACAGGGCTATGCTCCTGTTGCTGTCTATCACGTTCGAGCTTTCATTGGGATCTTTCTTTATGTCGTATAGTTCGTCCTTTTTTCTCCCGAAATAGTGGATCAGCTTCATTCTGCCGCTGTAAACCGCAGTTACTTTGTTGTTGTAATGCCGCTTGGCCTTCAGTATGCCTGCCGCGCTCTTCGATCTTGGGGACAGCATCCTGAGAAGCTTCTCGTCCCAGCCTTCGCTTATACCAGTATGCTCGCAAAAGACATACCTGTCCTTCCTTAGGTTACCGTTAAGGTAATCATACCTTCCCGATGCAAGGTTTAGTATTGAGTTGTGCAGGGCCGATATCGAAACAGGAGTATCGACGCTGTCCTTCATGCGGATAAGCTTGCCGTTTTCATAGTTTGCGGCTATCAATGGCACCCTTGAAACGCTCTCGTATGGCGGCAGCGAATGATAGAGCATGTTGTGCTCCCCGAAGAACTGTCCGTGGTCCGAAGTTATTATTATGGTTGCGTTATCCAGGATTCCCTTCTCCTTGAGCATTGATATGGTTGCATTCACTTTCCTGTCAAGGTACTTCAGCCTTTTGAGGTAGGCAATGTGGAGCTGGTGCATGTTGTAATCGCTCATCTCTTCGAGGCCGCTAAGGTATAGCCACTTGTCCTGGGGCACCTTCATGTCATTCACAGGATAGTTTTCGTGAGCCTCCATGTAGTTTATGAACATGAATTGCGGCTTGTAGTTGTAGTTGTACGTGAAATGCTCCTCCAGCAGTTTTATCGTGTCGTTTGCCCCCCTGTCCATCATGTAGGTCCCGTCTACTTTGGAAGCCGAGGTGGCCATCTTCTTTCTTAGCCTGATGTATACCTTGTCCATCATTTCGCTTGGCATCCACCTCGTCGCTGCATATCCCATGTCCATCATCCTCGCAAACGAGCTTGCCCCGCCGTCAAGTATGAAGTTGAACCTTTTTGCGAATGACCTGTTGTATTTTACGTTCGATGACAGCCATATGTCGTGTATTCTATCGAATCCCAATGCAAGGTTCGTGTAGCTGGTGAGGAACGGGTTGTTTGACAATAGAACGGACTGGTAGCCGTAAACAGATACCTTTTTTGCAATGGTCTCCGTGTTCTCACCAAGGAACTTTGTCTTGACCATCCATGGCTCCATCTTGTACGTGCCGTTGCTGAGGAAGTTCTTTGACACATGCCTTATCTTTGATACCCTCCTGTCGGTAAATAGCGCTGCGTGTGCTGGCGCCGTCCACGTACCTGGCGAAACGGCGCACTCGTACTTCGTTGCGTTCCTTGAAATGCCATCCAGCGTACCCAGGGAGCTGTTTCCGTATATGTCGCTAGCCCTTGCAGTATCCATTAGTATTACAATTACGTTCTTTTTCATCATTACACGCGCATTACTAATCCTGAAACCATATATATACGTTGTCTTGAAACGGTTTCAGCATATTCAATTGCTATCATTTTATTTAAGCCTTGCTTATACATTTAAAGTATTGCCGTCCAATACTATATTTCATCCCTTATGCATTTGCTTTTGGATAAGGTTGCTTATCGGTGATTATTCTTGGATATATGCGTTCTCAATCCGTTCTTTTACCCTTACAAGGGAGGTACTGAAAAGGTACTGCTTGAGGTATACAGGAGGCTCGCCAAAAGGCACAACATAACTGTAATAACTTCTGCACCGTTGGATAACAACAGGCATTCGGTGGAGGAGGTCTTTGGGATAAGGGTGGTTCGCTTGAGGACTTTCCAGGAGCATGTGCCGATATTCCCCATGCCTTTCCTCTTTTTTGACGGCCTCAAAAGGGCGCTGGAACGGGAGAGGGGCGACATATACCACATAAACAATAGGTACCAGTTCTTTGAAGACAGCGTAAAGGTGATAAAGGGAATGGACAGGAAGATAGCCCTTACGATACACAACGCGCTCCCGAAGAACATAGACCCGCTGACCGACGAGCTCGGTGAATTTTACGACAGGATCTGGGGAAGGAAGCTGATGCACGCCGCTGACATAATAACAGGGGTTTCGACCAGCACAATAAACACCACGATACCAAGGTCGGAGCGGCACAAGACGCACCTTGTCTTCAACGGGGTCGATTACAGGAGGTTCAGAAGGCTTGGCAAGCGCAATGAAAGTGTTGCAAGGATATCGAAAAGGATGGGATTTGGCGCGGATAGCACGAATATACTCTGCAATGGAAGGCTGGTAACGCAAAAGGGCCAGAAGTACCTTTTGCACGCGTTTGCCGAATTGGTGACCAGGGACCACGAAGACCTGAACATGCTCATCATCGGGAAGGGCCCTTTGAGGAGGCAGCTCTACAGCATGGCAAAGAAAATGGGTGTCGAAAGAAGGTTCAGGATAACATATGGAATAGATGACGACAATTTGCCCTACTACTATAACGCATGCGACATATTCTCGCTTCCCTCGCTGTACGAGCCTGCCGGGCTTGCGCTTCTGGAGGCGCTATCGTGCGAATTGCCTTCAGTCATATCAAGAATAGGAGGCATGCCGGAGATCGCAGGAAATTGCGGTATATACGCGAAACCAGGAGATCATCGTAGCATCAAAAAGATGGTAAAATACGTGCTGGAAAACGGTGATGATGCCTCAAAATTGGCAAGCAAGGGAAGGAAGCGCATCATAAAGTACCACGACTGGGACAATATATCCAAGCAGTATGAGGGACTTTTCCTTGGTTGCCTTAGGAGATAAAGCCAAAAAAAGAAGCAATCCCGAATGATTTATTCTTCGGGCTCGTCCATTTCCTCCTCCGACTCGCTGTATTCGGACTCCTCCGAGCCGCCGCCGGATCCCTTCTCGACTACGGTTATCTTGCCGAACTTGCCTGAAGCAAGCTGCGGCGTGCCCCTGAACTCGTTCACGTACCCATTGGTAACTTCTATCGTGTCCCCTACGTCCACGGTGCTTATATCATTGCCCCATAATGACATTGCTATAGAGCCGGTGTCGTCCTGAAGCGTTATGTTTGCAACGCTGAGCCTCTTGCCATACTTTGTCACTACCTCCCTGGGGGAGTCCTTCTGTGTTACCTTTGCCTGAATAGTAACATTGCTGGCACCGACTTTCAAATCACTTATCTTCATTTTCTCGCCTTACAAATAGATTTTTCACTACAGGTTATTTTATGATTAGAAAGCTATTTAACACTATTTCTTTTTGGCGGGAGCTATTTTTCAGCATAATTACCAATGAAAATGAAATGTAATATAAATTTGAAACAACAATGGTATGAGCATATGGAAGAAACAGGCAATGCAGAAAGGCCCGTTGGGATGCACCCGTCCTTCGTAGGGGTAATAAGGCAAAAGGAGAGGCTGAAGGAGAAGCTTTCCAACATATCCCACAAGATAGGAGTCTATAGCGCCAAGGGGGGCGTAGGCAAGACCACGGTTGCCGTAAACATAGCGTATACGCTTGCCGAGATGGGCTTCAGGGTGGGACTCCTGGATGCTGATATAGACACGCCGAACGTGGCCCTTTTCGTGGGCTCGGAGGACAAGTTCGACACCTCCAAGATGCCGCTCAAGCCTGTTGAGAAATATGGAGTAAAGATAGCGTCGACATCCATGCTGGCCACAAATCCAGAAAGGCCCATAATATGGAGGGGACCGATGATGGTCAAGATGCTTGGCGAATTCTTCGAGAATACAGACTGGGGTAACCTCGACTACCTGATATTGGACCTTCCCCCTGGGTCAAGCGACACCCCATTGACAATAATGCAGGTCCTGGATCTTGACGGCTTCGTCATAGTGACTACCCCGCAAAGGATAGCTTCGATAAATTCGATAAGATCTGGCATTATGGCGAAGAAGCTCAACATCGCGATATTGGGCGTTGTGGAGAACATGTCAGACGGCAGCGAAAGCAAGAGCACAAGGGACGTGATCAGCGCCCTTGATACCGGGCTTCTCGGGGTCGTAAAACTTGATGGCAGGTTCAATTCCTACAGCGATACCGGGAAGGTTCCAGTTCTCGAGGACGATGAGATATACAAGACGTTCGAGGGAATAGTGATAAAACTTCCCGGAAGCTTTGATGGGAAAGGGCCGTAGCAGTATGTTATTTCCTTAGTATTTTCTGCGCCGGCTTTTTGCAGTATGCGTACAGCTTACCGTTGGTGTATGCGGCAACGCCGTAGCCCATGCAGGTGGCCTCAAAGCGCTCGTTTATGCCCCTTTCCCTGCTTTTCCTGTCCTTGAAGTCATGGTCGCCCACCAGTATTAGCCCTGCCTTCAAGGTCGTTGCAGCTATAAGGTCAGTGATCACGTCCTTGCTTGCGCCGCTTACGGAAGTCCTGACAGTGTATGAAACGATGCCCATGGCCCTGTCGAACGAATCCACTATTCGCAGATCCGCTGCAGCCCCCCTCAGCGCCACTGCCGTTGATACCCATGAAACGCCCCTTACTTCTGCCGCGGAGCGCGCCGCGGTCCTCGCCTTCTCTACGGTATCTTCCTGGAAAATAACCCATTTTTGGCTTGGCTTGTCCGCGGGGTTTGGCCTAAGGAAGCTTATATGGCCTATGCTTGAGACAAAATCCCTGAATTCATCGAAGCTTTTTTGAGGCAGCTTCCTCTTGAGCAGGTCCATCATATCTGCGTCTGGTCTATTGCTTTCGTTGTACTTTTCAGCCATTTTACCACATTTTTGATTATGCATCCAATATATTTATACCAGTGCGGTGCCGCTTTATCGGAGCAATATATATAAATGTTTAACCCCAATAATTATTGTATAAGATAAGGCTGTGCGCATCTTGCCGGCTATTTTTGAAGTTTTCTTGTTATCTGATAATGCTTACACTCAATAGGTGAAATTTATGGCAGAAAATAATCTAGGCGGACAACAGGTTCTATTGCTTCCCGACGGAGCCACAAGGCTCATAGGCAGGGACGCGCAGAGGACGAACATTGCGGTAGCTGTGGCCGTTGCAGGCGCAGTAAAGACCACGCTTGGCCCAAAGGGGATGGACAAGATGATGGTGAGCGACCTCGGGGACGTGGTGATAACGAATGACGGCGCAACGATACTTGAGGAAATGAACGTGGAGCACCCC
The DNA here is from genome assembly GCA_028866575.1 of Candidatus Micrarchaeota archaeon. Lineage (NCBI taxonomy): Archaea > Nanobdellati > Microcaldota > Microcaldota archaeon. The sequence goes on from JAGWHU010000001.1 coordinate 26,627, forward strand.
GTTGCGAAGATAATGGTTAACATAGCAAAGACGCAGGACAAGGAGGTAGGCGACGGGACAACCAGCGTGGTAATACTTGCAGGAGAGCTACTGAAAGGCGCAGGGGACCTTCTTGAGCAGGGTATACATCCCACTACGATAATACGCGGATACAAGATGGCCGCAAGCAAGGCAAACGACCTGCTTTTGAGCCGCGCCAGGAGCGTGGATCTGAACGACGACAAGACGTTGGAGAAGATAGCCATGGTATCCATGGGCTCGAAAAACGTAGGGGACGAAAATACGAAATTGGTGCTCGGGAAGATGATAATAAAGGCGGTAAGGCAGGTAATGGAGAAGAATGCCGAGGGCAAGGTCGTCATAGACCACGACTTCATAAAGGTCGAGAAAAAGGCAGGCGGAAGCATAGCTGACACGCAGTTCATAAACGGGGTCCTGATAGACAAGGAGATAGCCCATCCCGGGATGCCCAAGTCCATGAAGAACGCCAAGATAGCCATACTGGACATAGCGCTTGAAATAGAGAAGACGGAAACGGATGCAAGAATAGAGATAACATCGCCAGACCAGATGCAGGCGTTCCTGCAGCAGGAGGAAAGGACGCTGAAGGAAATGGTTGAGAAGATATCGAAGAGCGGGGCCACTGTGGTTTTCACGCAGAAGGGGATAGACGACGTGGCGCAGCACTTCCTTGCAAAGGCTGGGATTATAGCGGTCAGGCGCGTCAAGAAGAGCGACATGGAGAAGCTCGGAAGGGCGACCCAGGCTAAGATAGTCACAAGCCTTGACGATCTAGGCTCCGAGGACCTTGGCTATGCAGGGATAGTGGAGGAGAGGAAGATAAGCGGGGAGCAGATGGTGTTCGTTGAGAAGTGCAAGGACCCGAAGAGCGTTACGATATTCATAAGGGGAGGCAGCGAGCACGTGGTAGACGAGGCAGAGCGATCGATAACGGACGTGATAGGCGCTGTGTCAAGCGTGATAGAGGACGGCAAATACGTGATAGGCGGCGGAAGCATAGAGATAGACCTGGCCAACGGGCTCAGGTCATATTCCGGCGATGTAGGAGGGCGCGAGCAGCTCGCTATACAGAAGTTTGCCGATGCACTCGAAGCGATACCAAAGACGCTGTCCGAAAGCGCAGGAATGGACGCGATAGACACGCTCGTGCAATTGAGGAGCAAGCACAAGTCAAAGGAAGGCAGCGTATACGGAGTGGACATATTCCGGAATACCGTAGGGGACATGAGCAGGAACGGCGTCTACGAGCCCCTGAAGATAAAGAGCCAGGCGATTGACAGCGCCAGCGAGGCCGCAGAGATAATCCTAAGGATAGATGACATGATAAGCTCAAAGGGCAAGGCCAGAGGAGGAGGAATGGGAGGCCCCGGAGGGATGGGCGGCATGGGAGGGGAGATGGACTGATTCCCTCTAAACAATTTGAATGAGTTAGTCTTTCATGGCAAATAAGATAGTCTTCGTTTGCGGTTCCCCTGGTGCGGGAAAGAGCACCATAGTAAATTCCATTGCAAAGGACAGGAAATACAAGGTCCTGAACATGGGAACCCTCATGATGGACATTGCATTGAGCAAAAAATACGTGAAGGACAGGGACGAGCTGCGTTTCATGAGCAGGGAAAGGGTAAACGAGCTCCAGATCTTAACGTTTCAAAGGATATCCAAAATGAACGGCAACATAATACTTGACACGCATGCGACTGTCGAGGAGAACGGCAGGTACCTTCCGGGATTTGCGGTAAGCCACATAAACCACCTCAAGAGGCTAGTGGGGTTCGTATACATAGATTCCCTTACAAGCGACATAGCTAAAAGGAGGAAGTCGGACAGGACCCGCAGGAGGGAAAACGAGAGGCTTGATTTCATAGACGTGCAGAGGGAGATAAACCTTTCCATACTTTCGACCTGCTCCACATACTTCGACATGCCGCTTTACGTGGTTTTCAACGAGCAGGGCAAGCTCAGGGAGAGCATAAAGCAGACAAAATCCCATCTTAAAGATATTTTCGGTGCTTAAATGGGCCTTATACCTTCAATACCTTCACTCCCCACAAATGTCGAGATAATAATAATAGTAATGGCATTGGCGTATACAGGAATATCAATCGCCGCGCAGAGGCTTCTCAGCAACCCGAAGAGGATGAGGGAGATCCAATCCAAGGTGCAGGCGCTGCAGAAGGAATTGAACAGCATGATGAAAAGCAATGCGCCGCAGGAGGAGCTGATGAAGAAGCAGAGGGAGATAATGCCGCTTCTCGGCGAGCAGATGAAGAGCAGCATGAAGCCCATGATTGTAATTTTCCCGCTGCTTATACTCACGTACTATGTCGTAATACCGCACATGCCGCTCCTTTCCAAGTATGTTTCTGCCTCGAAGAGCCTGTTCTTCATACTCGTGTTCATAATAGGCATCATAACCGCGATAGTTATATTCATCTACGACAGGAAGATGCTGAAGGAGGAGAGGGAGTTCAGGAAGGACGAGAAGATCATAGACCAGAAATATTCTGGTAATAACGGCCCGCAGAACAATCAATAAACCTTTCAATGCTAATATAGTTGTTTAACAAGGTGTGATTATGCCAAAACCAATGCACAGATCAAGAAGTTTCAAGAGATCTGACAGGATAACGCTCAAGGGAAGGCACGTTGTGCATTTCAAGAGGGCAAAGAACGAGTTCCCGCACTGCGCAATATGCAGGGTCGAGCTCAACGGGATAAGCATAAATTCAAAGAAGGGAGGGAGGTCAAGGAGGACAAACAGCAGGCTGTTCGGGGGCGTACTCTGCGCAAACTGCACGGCTGACGTTGTTAAGCTCGGCAGCAGGGTTGAGCAGGGCGAGATGAAGCTTGACGACATAAGCATAAGGCAGCGTGCATACGTGCTGCAGCTTGTAGCGCACTAGGCCCTTAGGGGCGTACCAATGCCTAGGCTAATAATAACCATATCTGGCCTTACTGGATCAGGCAAAACCACGCTGGGCAGGAAGATAGGAAAGATGCTCGGTATAAGGCACATATGGAAGACGCACAAGGCGTTTTCGGGCAAGGCCAAGGTTGTGGAGTTCACCAGGAAGGCTTCTGTGGGCTTTGAAAGGTCGTTTGACAGGAATATAGTTGGCGAGGCCGGAAAGCAGGATTGCGTGGTGACAACATGGCTAGGCCCGTGGCTGATAAAGGAAGCCAGTGTCAGGGTGTGGCTCTATGCAGATATTGGCTCGCGAATAAGGAGGAAGGCTGATGAATTGAAGGTTTCTGCAGTCATGGCAAGGAAATACGTAGAGGAAAAGGACAAGCTTAATAAGGTGCGTTTTAAAAAGATTTACGGCATAGACATCGATGATCATGGCGGCTTTGACCTGCTTATCAACACGTCAAGGCTGTCCCCGGGGCAGTGCGCCAACATGGTAATATTTCTCACCCAGGAGAAGATGAAGAAAAAATTCGCGTGATACAATGGCATTATTGGAGCAGGGAAGAGTCTGCATAAAGAAATACGGAAGGGACGCAGGAAGCAGGGCGGTGATAACAAAGGTTCTGGACGGCGGTTTTGTCAACGTAATAACTGCTGTAAGGCACAAGGAGAGGAGATGCAACGCAAGGCACCTGGAATTCCTCAACGAGAAGATAGACGTCAGTGACACAGCACAGGTAAACAAGACGCTCGGAATAAAACCAAAGGAAGAGCCAAGGGCAAGGAAGGCGAAGTAGCTATTCGTTTCCGTTCAGGAACTCCATAGCCTCCTTCAGCACCTTTTCCTTCTTGGAGTCGTTGCTAAGTATGCCGAAGAGCTGCTCGTGGTCAATTTTTTCGTCGAATTTCTGCTCCTTGAGCTTTTCGGAAAGCATCTTCATCCCCAGATCCTTAACGGGAATGCTCCCTATCTTGTTGTCCCTAAGCTCCTCTATGCTGGACTGCAGCTCTGGATTCAACAGCTTTGAGTTGTCTATCTCTATTACCGCTTTTTGGGAATACTTCATGAGTATTGACTGTAATGGCATGTCGGTGCTCCCGAAACCGGATTCTATGGTGCCGCGTAGCTTCAGCCTTATTATCGGTTTAGTCTCATGCCTGTCCAGGATCTCGTCGATCTTGCCCTCGCACCTTTCCTTGACGTCCTTGGGCCTTGCCATATCGAAATCAAGTTCTACCGATACGAAAGGCCTTGATTTTATCTTTACGAATTCGTACCTATAGGTTGAGGTATCAAACAGTATGAACCCCTTGCCGTTCTGCTCGCCGTCCTTGAGCTGCGTCAGGACCGTGCTTCCAGGTATTAGGAGCTTCTTGCCGTGCACGTCTGCTTCAACCATGTTGTGTATGTGCCCGTCAACGTACAGGTCAAACCCTTTCGGCAGATCGTCATAATGAATGAAATCCTCGCTGAAAGGAAGCAGTTCATACGTTGACTGGTGGAACATGAATATGTTGAATGCGCCGCTTACCGGCCTTGGTTTGAGCTCCTTGAGCGACTCCATAACCATTTCCTCGGACAGGCCACCCAACCCGAATATCGCGACCTTTTCGCCGCCTTTGCCCACTATCGTAGTCGCCTCGCTGGTATCTACAACGAGCCCTGCAAGTCCCAAAAGGCTGAACGGGTTTTCCTTTCCGAACGCCGTCCTTTCGTGGGTTCCGGATATTCCGATTACAGGCACATCCGTGTGAAGATTGCTTCCTGTGAAGCCTATAACTTTCGCATCCCATTTCTTTTGCGATAGTTCCCTGAAGATGTTTATCGCCTGGGCTATTACTTCTGGCTTCGGGGAGCGTTTGTCGAAGATGTCACCAGGCATTATTATCAGGTCTGCAAGCTCGCTTGCCTTTTCAAGGGCCTCCTTAGCCTGTACGTATGCATCCTCGGCGAAGCGCTCGTACCCTATGTGCATATCTGACACTATTGCAACTTTCATTTCCCCACGCAAGAACTTGATGCATATATTACCCACTTGTACTATAAATAAGTTTATGGGCAAGGATGACGATACCTTGGCTAAGCCGCAGGCTGGGAAACAAATAAATATATCGGCTGCGTTTTATCCTCATGGCAGTAACTGCGAGGCCGATTGCAGGCGATAAGCCCAGAGGGAGCGGAGCCATAGGCGACATTTATCCGGAGAGGCAGTTCGGCGGGCTTGGGGCTTCGTATAACGGCGCTGCTGCAATCATTGCAGACCTAATCATTATAATCGTGTTCGTACTTGCGGGATTGTATTTTGGAAGCGTCGTTGGCGCACTCATAGCGCTCCTTGTGGGCATCATATTCGTGTCGATAGTTTCAGTGAGAATAATAAAGGAATGGAACAGGGTAGCCGTTCTCAGGCTGGGCAAGTTCGTGGGCATAATAGGGCCAGGCGTCTTCCTGATTATGCCCTTCATAGAGTCAACCCCGATAACCGTTGACACGAGGGTAATAAGCACCACGTTTACAGCAGAGAAGACGCTTACAAAGGACAACGTTCCCGTGGATGTCGATGCGATACTTTTCTGGAGGGTGCATGACCCGCAGAACGCGATACTCAATGTGCAGAACTATACCGATGCCGTTCTGCTTGCGTCGCAGACCGCGCTCAGGGACATCATAGGAAAAAGCGAGCTTTCCGACATGCTTGCTGGAAGGGACATAATCGGGAAGGACATACAGGAGCTCATAGAGGAAAGGATACAGAACTGGGGCACAGACGCGATATCGGTGGAGATAAGGGACGTGAAGATACCTGATGAGCTGCAAAACGCCATGGCAAGGGTCGCCACGTCTGACAGGGAGAAGCAGGCCAGGGTCATACTTGCGGAGAGCGAATCTCTTGCAGCGGACAAGATGATAGAGGCAGCGGCAAAATACGAAAGGGATCCTTATGCGATGCAGCTCAGGGCGCTGAACGTGATGTACGAGATAAGCACCAGCGGCAAGAACCTCATAGTGTTCATACCTACGGAGAACAAGGGATTCAGCATGCCCACGCCGATAGGCATAATGGGCCTTGAGGAGGCGATGAAAAGGACGCAGCAGGGCCAAGAAAAGAAAGACAAGGGCAAGAAGCAGGAGCAGGGCGCATGAGCGGCATTAATCTGCTGCATTTCCCTTTCCGGATGTCTTTTCCCTTATTTCCTCAATGAACCTTTCCATTAGCAATTGTGCGCCATCCCTGTTTGAGCCGTATGCCCCGGCAGCGCATGGGTGCCCGCCGCCCTGGCCGTTCACCAACGGGGCAAGGGACTTCATGATCCTTCCGAGGTTTATCCCGTATTCCCTGTCAAGCGTAGGCCTCAGCCTTGCAGAAAACGATATTTCAGCGTTGTTTGACGTGTAGAACAGCGCCACGTCAGCACCTATCTTTATTGCATCGTCTGCTATCTTATTTGCATGCACATGGGCGCTTCCGTACAGCATTAGAACCGACTTGCTCCTGATTATCTTGGAGCTGAACAGGTCTGTTATGAACCCCTCCCTGTTATGCACAGGGGCTATGTGCTGCATGTCGAGGAGTAGCGATTGGTAGTCCATGCCTCCATTCTGCAACAGCTCGCCGAGCTGCACGAACGTGTTCGGGAATGCGTTTCTTAGCTCCGCGGAATCGGATATTATCCCTGCCGCAATGAGCCTCGATGTATTTTCGTTTGCCTTGAAGCCCAATGATTTCATAATTTCGTATACGATGCTTGCGGTTGAGTTATATGACTCGTCGTTGAACACGTACACGTTGTCCTGATCCATCGGGTTGGGTGTATGGTGATCGATTATTATTATCCTGCCCCTGAAGCCCTCCAGTTCCTTCCTGAACGCGCCGCAGTCCGCAAAATTGTTTACGTCAAGGAGCACAACCGCATCCGCATTCCTGTCGAATTCTGTTTTGACTGATTGATCATCGAACCCGAATCTCTTGAGTATGCGCCGTGAATTGCCTGTTATGAAATCAGGAGTAGCTATGGCGGCATTTTTAAGGATGCTGCGGATTGCGAATGAAGACGACACTGAATCGGTGTCGCCTATTGAGTGGAAAGTTACGAGCACTTTCTTACCGGAGATTTCGTTTATTGCATGCTTGAGCGACTCGAAATCTAGCTCTTTCATTTCAATCCTGCTGCTTAAAATCCTTGAGGGCTGTTGTTATGTCGCTTCTCAAGGACTGCTCCTTCTTTGAGGCCTCGTCGAACTGCTTTTCCACTATAGTGAGCCTCATCGCGTTGGAGTCCTGCTTTTCCTTGAGGCTCTTGATTGCAGTGTCCTTGTCAACGTCAACCATTATTCCGCCTATGGCGAGAAATATCTTCCCCTTTGCCTTCTCCGCCTCTTCCACCGCCTGCTTGAGCTCCTCCTTCTGCCCTTTGAACTGCTCCTTCTGCATTGCAAGCGCCTGGAGCTGCTCCTGCAGTTGCTGGTAGTCCCTTGTCAGTTTTTCCAGTTGGTCCCTTTCCATATGATCACTCACTTGTCCACTTCCCCCAATACCACATCAAGGCTTCCCAGTATTGAGAATATGTCAGCGAACTTTACCTTTTCCGTTAATACGTTTAATACTGCGAGGTTTATAAATGTGGGGGACCTCAGCGATATCCTGTAGGGCCTTTGCTTGTCTGGTATCATGTATATCACACCTTCACCCCTTGGAAGCTCCCTGCTTACAAGAACCGGGTCTGGCTTTGCGCTTGGGCCTATGAGCTTTATGGGCATACCCTTTACGTCGCCATCCTCGGGCATGATCTCTAGCAGCTTGCGTATTATCCTTATGCTCTGGATCATTTCCTCGTACCTAACCTTGTACCTGTCGAAGTTGTCGCCCTGCCTTCCTGTTGGAACCCTGAACTTCACCTTGTCATAAACATAATACGGGCTTGATTTCCTTGCGTCATCCATTACCCCAGAAGCCCTGAGCACGGGCCCGCTGACCCCGTAGTTTATTGCATCCGCCTTGCTTAGCCTTCCTATGCCCTTGGTCCTTTCCATGAATACAGGATTGCCCTCAAGCACGTCGGGATATTCCAATATCTTCCCTTCGAGGTAATCTGCTAGGGAGTGCGACCTTTCCCGAAAATCCGGAGGAAGCTCCTGGTTGAGCCCGCCCAGCCTGAGGTTGACGTAGAACATCCTGCCTCCCGAGACATCCTCAAGAAGGCGCAGCACCTTCGCTCTTTCCCTGAAGGCCCAGCAGAAAACCGTAAGCAGCTGGCCCATGTCGTTGCACAATGTTCCGAGCCAAAGCAGATGGCTCGCTATCCTTTGGAACTCAAGCAGTATGGCCCTTGCATATTGCGCCCTTTCCTTTACCTCTATGCCTATCGCCTTCTCAACCGCGGATACGTATAGGTCGTCCCAGCTGAGCGGCGCTATGTAATCCAGCTTCTCGGTATATGAAGGGTTCTGCATGTACATCCTGGTTTCCATCAGCTTCTCCACGCCCCTGTGCAGGAATCCGATGTGGGGCTCTACCCTTTGCACGGTATCTCCGTCGACATCAACTATCAGCCTGAGCACCCCGTGCGTGCTTGGATGTATCGGCCCCACGTTTATCCTCATTATAGCCATGTCCTACAGCCTCTTGTAATTCGGGTTGCCCCAAATGAACCCCTTCCTGAGCGGGGGCTCTGAGCCGTTCCATTTCTCCAGCAAAAGCCTCTTGGATTTCCTTCCGGTGATCTTTATCCCGAACATCTCCGCCATTTCACGCTCGTACCAGTCGGCGGCCTTGTATATACCAATTACGGATTCTATCGACGGGTCTTTCGGATCTAGCTTCACCTTGACTATTTCGGTCTTGCCGCTTGAGGTGCCGTACAGTATGTACACTGCCTCGATATGGCTGACATAGTCGACAGCCGTTATCTTCTTCAGGTAGTCAAATCCTCCTGTTTTCAGTTTTCCTAACGTTTTCGCTAATGCTTCTCTCTGAATTTCCTGCAATCTTTCCACCTATTTTTTCCTGCAGCTTCATGAGCGCCGCAAAAAGGTTCTCCGGTTTAGGAGGGCATCCTGCAACATACACGTCGACAGGCAATACCTGGTCTATGCCCTGTATTATGTTGTAGCTCTCCCACCATGGCCCTCCAGACGTTGCACATTCCCCATAGGCTATTACGTAGTTTGGCTTTGACATCTGCTCGTACAGCCGCTTGACCCTGGGAACCATAGCTTTTGTCACCCATCCGGCAACCACCATTACGTCGCACTGCCTGGGCGTGCTCCTGAACAGCAGGTATCCCTTCCTTTCGGCATCTATCCTTGAGGCTCCGAAGTCCATTAGCTCTATCGCACAGCAGGCAAGACCGAACTGCATGGGCCATACGGACTTCTCGTTGCCCCATTTTATGAAGGGCTTAGCTGTTGCCTTTGACATGTCGCTGAGCTTGGCAAATACGGCGTTTGTGGGTATCTTGTACTTCTTTGACGATTCCTCGAGTATCTTGTTCATTTCCTGCTCTGCATTCATGAATTCCTCTTTCGTGTAAGGCGCTTCCTTGTTTGGGTCGTCCATTCAACCACTTGCGATCCTGTATCCCACGAGGGCCAGTGCCGTTGAAAGCACACCAAGCACCATCATGGCCATCCCGGCAGCGAATCCGGAGCTTCCTGCAACGAGTGACCATAGTAGCAGCGCCACCATTATCACCTCGAAGGGCAGGAATATCATGAAATGCGGGAGGTACTCGTTGTCTATGTCCCTGCTGCTGCCAATGGTCTCCTCTCCGCTCTCGTACGGCGCGTTCTTCACAGGGTTTCCCTTCCTTCCTCTGCCTATCAGCTTAAAGGTGAGTATGAAAGACGCAGGCATAAAAGCAGCAAATGCAACGAATACCACCAGTGCAAAGTAATTATACAACATCCGCGTACCCCTAGATATTATAAATTTCATCTATAAAACCTTTATGTTGCTTCCTGGCAGGTGAATTTGAGTGGTTTGCTTCGTTTATTCCAAGGACGTCACATCATCAAACATAGCCAGCTCGCTGAAGGCAGAGTTGGGCCTTGAGGAAGCAGAAAGTTTCCATGGAATGAGGAGTTTCGTGGCCGACAGGATAAGGATGATAGAGATAAGTGACGCGCTCGTGCATGCGGAGTCGCTTGACGGCATACTTGACGACACGGCGATATTCCTGAGCAGGCATAGCAGCAGCATGGGCATAGCCTCGTTTACAGTACATGCGGAGGGAAACTGGTCATCTGAGAATCCGCTTGGCGGAAGGCCAAAATCCCTGAGCGTTTCATCGCCAGTGGGCATGATTAAGGTGCTTGGTGCCATAGGCAGGATGAACATTTCTGGCATGGGCACCACGTATGAGGCCACGCATCACGGCCCGTATCTTGATAATCCGTCGTTTTTTGTCGAGCTGGGGGGAAACGAGGACATGATGAAAAGCGTGGCGCATGCCAAGCTCATCGCTTCTGCGATAGCAGTTTCGCTGGATGAAGAGCCAGAGTACGACAAAATAGCGGTAGGGATAGGGGGCATGCACTACCCTGAAAAATTCACAAGACTCGCGCTTGAGGGCAAATATGCATTCTCTCACATAATGCCCAAATACCACATAGCGTGCATCGACATGCTCGGCAGCGCGTTTGAGAGGAGTGACATCGGTGCCGAAATTGCAGTAATAGAATGGAAAAGCATAAAAGCGGTTGGAAGAGAAATGATAGTTAGAGAACTTAATCGGTTAGGTATAGATTATGCGAAAGTATAATCTCTTTAATTACGCGACCTTTGCAGTTTTTGCAGCGCTGATGCTGGTAAATGTAGCGTCAGCGCAGTACTGGTTCCAGAGCGGAGCAAGGGGCTCGGGAGGCGCGGTTTTAAACAGCGGCGCGGCGATTTCCATACAGACGGTTTACCAGAATGCCACTAACGGATCCCTGGGTTTCTGGGTGGGGGAGGACCTGTCAAACGGGGCATTCATACAGGTAGGCTATGAGATAACAAATGCTACAGGATACTATTCTTCCTCGTGCATGAATTCGACGAAGAGCGTTTACCTGCATGCCGGCGTTCCCACCTGGTTCTGGGAATATTTCGGCCCTGGAAGCACTAACGACTCCTTCTGCGGCGGGATAGGACCAAATGGATCCGCTGGGCCCGGGGGCTCATTCAACGAGTATTCATTCAGGTCTTCGGGCAACGTATGGAATGCGTATTTCAACGACCAGCTGATAGGGACAATAAATCTCGGTACTGACAATTCCGGACACAATTCGCCGTCGGCTTTTGCAGAATATGCAGATACCAACACCAACAAATGGCCGCTTAAAAACGTCACGTTCAGGGACCTGCTGTATTACATAGGGAACAGCTCCAGGCTTGTCCCTGAAGGCTATGCATCCATAGGGTACGGGGTTTCGAGCCTTACCGCGCTGACCAATCCGTACAGCGTCGCAGAGGTGAAAAACTACTCGAACTATTTCGTCGTAGGCTCAAACGTCCAGCGCGTCAAGAACTCCGCCGTATTGTGGAAGACTGGATACTCCGTAGCTGTGTATTCCGCCTATGGTAACATAACAGGAGCAGGAAACTACATAGCATATTCCCAGGTGCCGCTGTATGCGCCTCCAACAGTGAACGTAAGCAGCGGAGTAAGGGAGGTTTTCAACGGATGGACAGGCACCGGATTCAGCTCGTATACGGGCATACAGGAGAAGGTCTACATAACGCTTTACGACAACGTCACCGAAACTGCAAAATGGACGAGGCAGTACTACCTCAACGCGACTTCGCAGTACGGCAGGCTTTCCGGAAACGGGTGGTACGATGCAAACAGCACAGCCTACCTGTCGTTGAATTCAAACATCATAATGATAGGCCAGGGCTCGCGTGCGGTATTTGAAGGATGGAGCAACAACGTCTCTTCGGGCAGGACAAGCATATATCTTGACAGGCCAAGAGAGGTGCATGCGGTATGGATGATACAATACTACCTCAACGCGACTTCGCAGTACGGCAATGCCATCGGGAGCGGGTGGTACGATGCAAACAGCACAGCGACTGTATCCTTGCAAAAGAGCTTTGAGCCGATAAACCAGACGGAGAGGCTTGCATTCAAAAACTGGAGCAACGGGGCGAAGTCCAACACCACGAAAGTAGTAGTCTCCTCGCCGATGAGGCTTTCCGCGGTTTTTGAAAGGCAGTACCTAGTGGGCCTTGTTCCGGAGGACTCTAGCGGCAACGCCCTTAGCAACGTGAGTTATTACAATGTCAGCGGCCAGCAAAGCAGCTCCAACAGCATATTCGCATTTCCGGGCTCGCCGTACAACATAGAATACATATACTACAAGGGAGCAATAGTGACGGCAAACCACAAATTCAGCATAGATTCCCCGTCGATAGTGACGTTCAAGGTGCCGGTATACGACATAATTGTAAATACGCAGAGCATATTCAGGACTCCGGTAAATGCAAGCATGAATATAACCTTTAAGAACAATACAAGCATAAATACGTATTCAGGGAATTCCGGCAGCAGGGTCTTCAACGACGTGCCGTATGGATATGCAACAGGATATGCAGAGTATTTCGGGGTGCGGCAGAGCATCAATCTGGAATACGGGGTTGACTCATACCTTACTTTCTTAACGGCATCGCTTATTGAATTCATATTTGCTGGCGTCGTGCTCATAGTTGCGATTGCAAAAGCGGCATCGTATTATGAAAACAGGCGCTCCGCCGGGCGCAGCAGGGGCAGGTAAACACACATTTGGTGCCGGCAATGGTGGACTTGTATTCGTCGTTTTTAGAAAAGCATTCCGATTTCACAGAGATACAGAAGCTTTCGATGGGCATTATCGAGGGCGGAAGCAACTGCCTGATAGTGGCGCCCACCGGCGCAGGCAAGACAGAGGCTGCAGTGCTGCCATTGCTAAGGGCTTTGGCAGGAAGGGGATTGCCGCCTATAAATGTACTTTACATCACGCCGTTGAGGGCCCTGAACAGGGACATGCTGGGAAGGCTGGAGGAGCTTTGCAAGATTGCAGGCATAACCATAGGCGTCAGGCACGGCGACACTACGCAAAAGGAAAGGAGCAGGCAGGCAAGATTGGCGCCTTCGCTGCTCATAACTACGCCGGAAACGCTCCAGAGCATATTGCCCACGAAATACATGGGCGCCTACCTCAGGAACCTGAAGGTTGTTGTCATAGACGAGCTGCATGAGCTGTACCACAACAAGAGGGGGGCGCAGCTTTCGGTTGCGCTTGAGAGGCTGGAGGAGCTTTCGCCGAACTTCCAGAGGATAGGGATCAGCGCGACAATAGGGGACACGCAAACGGCAAAAAGCTTCCTCTGCGGCGATAGAAACTGCAAGATAGCAAAAGTAGGTTCGGTAAGGGACGTCAGGCTGTCTGTAGAGATGCCGCAAAATCCTGGCAAAGGATCGGAAGAGATGAGGGACAGGTTCGGCCTTGACGGTCCCTCGATGGCGCGCCTGGAGAGGATATCGGAGCTTGTCAGGCATTCAAGGTCCGCGCTGATATTTGCGAACACAAGGCAGATAGTTGAAAGCGTAGGGAGCAGGCTGCTTTACCTTAACGGAATAAACCCGTTCGGCGGAATGGGCATACACCACAGCTCGCTGGACAAGGCGGAACGCATAGAGATAGAGAACAGCTTCAAGAACGGAAACATAAGGGGCATAATGTCGACCAGCTCGCTGGAGCTTGGAATAGACATAGGCAGCATAGACCTCGTCATACAGTACGGATCGCCGAGGCAGGCGCTCAGGCTTGCGCAGAGGGTGGGAAGGAGCGGGCACACGCATAAGGGAACCGCAAGGGGCGTTGTCATAGCAACCAATCCCATGGAAGCGCTCGAGACCTTTGCTATATTCAGGATATTGAAGGAGGGTGAATTCGAGAGGTTCAGGCCGCAGCTGGGTGCGCTCGATGTCCTTGCTAACCAGATATGCGGGATAGCACTGGACAAGGGGAAAATAGAGCTGGAAGCTCTGCTTAGGATAATCAGGAGGTCCTTCATTTACCGCGATGCGGATTCTGCATTGCTGGCGAGGCTCGCAGGGTTCATGCTGAAGCTGAGGTTGATAGGATTCGACGGGAAGTTCATAACTTCAGGGAGCAGGACAAGGATGTATTATTACAGCCACTTGAGCACCATACCTGATTCCAAAAGGTTCATTGTGAAGAACGTAATGGAGAACCGCACGATATCATCCCTTGACGAGAGGTTCGTTGCCAACAACGTTGACGAAGGCAGCATATTCATAACCAAGGGCCTGCCGTGGCGCGTTATCAGCATAGACGGAGGCGTGATAAGCGTTGAGCCGAGCACGGACCTGGAGGCTGCGGTCCCGGATTGGACCGGGGAGGATATACCGGTAAGCGGGAAAACCGTTGAAAACGTGTTCGGTTTCTTCGGAAGCAAGCGTATGGATCAGGGGGCAGAGTTGGATCAAGGCACTTACACGGCCATGAAGAGGCTCGTGGAGAGCCAGAGGCAGCACTTCATACCATCCAAATCTGAGCTTGCGATAGAAAGGCTGGACGACCACTGCATAATATACACCGGACTGGGCACGCAGGCAAACGAGGCCCTGTCAAGGCTTCTTGCCCACCTTGTCAGCCTGAAGCTCGGCGCCAGCATAAACGTGAAGTCCTCACCTTATATGATCATGCTTGATGTGAATAGGGACTTCGACATCGCTGGCATTTTGAAAAGCATGGGACCAGATGCCGCGGAGAATGCATTGAGGGAGGCGCTTTCAGATACAGAGCTTTTCAGGTACAGGTTCATAACAGTTGCAAAGCTCTTCGGGATAATCGACAGGGATGCAACCGTGTCCAGATCCGTTGCAAGGAAGGTCATGCGGGTGATGCAGGGCACCCCGATGTACGATGAGACTTTCAGGGAGCTCATGGAGAACTACTTTGACATAGGTGCATTGAGGGAATTCTTCGGGATGCTAGATAAGGGATTGATTGACGTAAAGCAGTATGACCTTGGATCTGCCTCTCCGCTGACAAGGCTGATATTGAACTCTGCTTATTACACCAAGGAGCTCATAACGCCTTTAACGCCGAACAGCGCGCTTGTCGAATCGTTTGCGCGTTTTATAATGCAGAAGAGCGCGAAGCTCCTGTGCACATACTGCGGCTTCACCTTCTCCAGGAAGCTTTCGGAGATAAAGGATTCCGGAAGGATATCGTGCCCGGGCTGCGGGAGCCCGATGATAACATTTTACGAGGATTCGTATGCAGGTGTCATACGCAAGCGGATTGGATCGAAGCGCCTGAATGCCAAAGAGAAATCCGTGCTCAAGGAAATGCTGCAGTATTCAAGCCTGATTGAGGCATACGGGCCTAAGGCTGTGATAGCGTTATCGGTCTATGGGGTAGGACCGAGGAGCGCTGCCAGGATCCTCATGATGCTGAGGAGGGAGGAGAAGACCTTCTTCCTGGACCTGATAGAGGCGCAGAAGAGCTTCATAAGGACGAAGAAATACTGGTCAGTGTGAATTCTACCTGCTGCTTACTTCCTTTACCTCCACGTCGTGCTCCTTTGGGATAACCTTGTACTTCGCGTTCTCGAAATGCATCGCCAGCTCCCTACCGTTGTAGAATTCATGCAGGAATATTGCTATGGCTGCAGAGCTGCAGTGCGGCTGGGATGATACGCTTATGTTGAAATCTGCGAGCTTGTGCACCTGCTTCGCCTTGTCGTTGTCCTTGAGCGTAACTATGAGGAGTATGTTCCTGTATGTCTTTAGGGAGTATTTTTTCTCGTGAAGTGGAACCCCGTACCTCGTGAGATAAACCTTGATGTACTTGGATGACGGCGCCAGCAGCTCCCTGTGGCTTTTGGCGAAGTTCACCCTGAACCTCCCGCCCCAGTTTTTGTTTAGTTTGGAGACGTATCCGAGGATCTTCCTGTCTGCAATGCCCACAAAAGTTATTTCAGACGCTCCCAGAGCCCTGGACGTCAGGCACAGGTCAAGGCTCGAAGCGTATGTGCTTTTACCCATGGCTAGTACGCTTATCGTAAATTGCACCCGATATTTACCGTTGTCAAACTTAATAATTGTTTTGCGCGGTTACGCAACCTTTTCATCCACGTATTTGGTTATTGTCTGTGCGTCCACTATCGTTGCACCGTCATCAAGCCTCATCAGCCTCACGCCGCTAGCTGCCCTTCCGGTCACCCTTATGTCTTCAACAGGGAACGTTATGGATATGCCCTTTGAGCTGATTAGTATCACGTTGTCGCTGTTGGCGACTTTCAGGGCCTTTACCACGTATCCAGTCTTCTCTTTCGTCTTGAGGTTTATGACGCCCTTGCCGCCCCTCGCCTGCGTCCTGTACCTGTCTAGCTCTGTTACCTTCCCGTACCCCTTTTCCGTTATCGATGCTATCAGGTCGCTGCCGTTGGCTGAAAGGACGTTTACAACCCTGTCCTCGGGATTGAGCCTTATGCCCCTTACGCCATGCGCGATCCTGCTCATCGGCCTTATGCCCTCTTCCCTGAACCTGAGCGCTTTGCCCCTTCTGGTAGCTATGAAAAGCTCAGAATTGCCGTTGGACAGGCATACATCAGAAAGCTCGTCGCCATCTCGGAGAGGCATGGCCATTATGCCGTTCGCCCTCGGCCTGGAGAACTTTTCGGCCCGCACCCTCTTTATCTTGCCCTTTGCCGTTATGAACGTAAGGTAAGATTTCTCGAAGACCCTTGTGTTTATTATGCTGCCTACCTTTTCCCCTTCGCTGAACTTCACAAGGTTTACCGCTGCCTTCCCTATCCCGTATCTTCCCTCTTCCGGGACCATGTAGGCCTTGAGCCAGTACGCCCTTCCCTTGTTTGACAATACAAGGAGATAGTCCTTGAGCATGCAGGATACTATCTGCTTGACGAAGTCGCCCTCCTTCAGCTGTATGGCTATGACGCCCTTGCCGCCCCTTTCCTGGGATCTATAGACCTTTGTTGAAATCCTCTTCATGTAGTTATTGTTGGTGAGGATGATTGTGGCTTCCTCGTCCTTTATGAGATCCTCGTTGTCGAATTCCTTTTCCGGGACGTTCTTGTCTATGTCGGTGCGCCTGTCCCTGCCGTATTTCCCCTTTATGTACGCAGTCTCCTGCTCGATTATATCGTATACCTTTTTATCGTCCTCAAGAATCGCCTTCAGGCTGGATATGCTCGCTGTCAGCTCTCCCCTTTCCGTTTCAAGCGAGCTAGTCTCGAGGTTGGTAAGCTTGCTCAGCTTCATGTCGAGTATGGCGTTTGCCTGCCTCTCGCTTATCATGTATTTTTCCATGAGCGTGGACCTTGCGGACTTCAGGTCCTCGCTGGCCTTGATTGCAGATATCACGCCGTCTATGTCGCGTACCGCGACAAGCAATCCCTCGACTATGTGAAGCCTGTCAGAAGCTATGCTTAGATCGTATTGCGTCCTTTTCGTTATGACGCTTATCCTGTGCTCTATGAATATCTTGATGAACTGCCTCAGGTTCAGGGTCACAAGGTTGTTCCCTATAACTGCTATGTTCATCACAGGCATGGAGGTCTCAAGCTGAGTGTGCCTGTATAGGGTGTTGAGCACGACATCAAGGTCGGCGTCCTGCCTTAGCTCTATGACTATCCTTATACCCTCCTTCCCGCTTTCGTCCCTAAGGTCGGATATGCCGGTTATCCTCTTGGTCTTCACAAGGTTTGCTATAGCCTCGACCATCGAGGCCTTGTTTACGGTGTATGGTATTTCGGTTATTATTATCGCGCTCCTGTTCTTTATCTTCTCTATGCTGTGCTTGCCCCTTATCGTCACCGTCCCCCTCCCGGTTATGTAAGATGATACAAGCGCGTTGTTGTAGAATACAGTGCCGCCGGTAGGGAGGTCCGGCCCCAGAACGTACTGCAGGAGCTCCTCAGAGGTTATTTCGTGGTTCTTGATATAGGCGATTATTGCGTCGCACAGCTCGGAAAGGTTATGTGGCATTATGTTAGTGGCTACCCCTACAGCTATGCCCGAGGCCCCGTTGAGCAGGAGATGGGGAAGCTTCGTAGGCAGAAGTAGCGGCTCCTCCTCCGTATTGTCAAAGTTCGGCACAAATGTAACTGATTTCTTTTCCAGGTCCGCAAGCATCTCGTCGGAGATTTTGCTAAGCCTGACTTCCGTGTACCTTTGCGCGGCAGGCGGGTCCCCGTCAATCGATCCCATGTTCCCCTGCCCTTCCACGAGCATGTGGTTCATGGAGAAGTTCTGCGCCATCCTTACGAG
Organism: Candidatus Micrarchaeota archaeon; assembly: GCA_028866575.1. Classification (NCBI taxonomy): domain Archaea; kingdom Nanobdellati; phylum Microcaldota; species Microcaldota archaeon. The sequence goes on from JAGWHU010000001.1 coordinate 44,844, forward strand.
CGTGTCGTATACTGCCATGTCCCCGTGAGGATGGTATTTGCCCATGCATTCGCCGACTATCCTGGCGCTTTTCTTAGTTGGCTGGTCATGGGTGTTGTTGATCTTGTACATCGTGTAGAGTATCCTCCTCTGCGCCGGCTTCAGGCCGTCCCTTGCGTCGGGAAGCGCCCTGCCGACAATTACGCTCATCGCGTAATCGATGTAGCTTGACTGCATCTCTTTCTCAATATCGGAATCTATTACTTCCTCCATGTTTCACACGTCCAAGAACGATACCTCGCTGGAATGCTCCTCGAGGAATTTCCTCCTCTGCTCCACGTCAATCCCCATGAGTATTGAGAATATCGCATCCGCTATCCTCGCGTCCTTTATCGTTATCTTCTTGAGCATCCTGTTTTCCGGGTTCATTGTGGTTTCCCAGAGCTGCTCCGGATTCATCTCTCCGAGACCCTTGTAGCGCTGCACTGACGCCTTGCCATCGTACTGCTGCATCGCCTTGTTGAGCTCGGCGTCGGAATAAAGGTATTTTGATTCCTTGCCCTTTGTAACCCTGTAGAGGGGAGGCTGGGCTATGTATATGTTGCCCTTTTCTATAAGGGGGCGCATGTACCTGTAGAAAAATGTGAGCAGCAATGTCCTTATGTGGCTGCCGTCGACATCCGCATCAGTCAGGAGTATTATCTTGTTGTACCTTAGGTTTTCCGGATTGAACGATTCCCTTATGCCTACCCCAAAGGCGGTTACCATAAGATGAAGTTCCGAATTGTTGAATATTTTTTCTTCAGATGCCTTTTCAACGTTGAGCACCTTTCCCCTTAACGGGAGTATGGCCTGGAAGTGCCTGTCCCTGCCCTGCTTGCTGGAGCCGGCCGCGCTGACGCCCTCGACTATGAATATCTCGGACTTGGAGGGATCGCTTTCCGTGCAGTCGGCGAGCTTGCCGGGCAGTACGGAACCCTCGAACAGGCTCTTCTTCCTTGCCAGCTCCTTGGCCCTCCTTGCTGATTCCCTTGCCTCTGCAGTACTTGTTATCTTCCTTATTATGCTAGCAGCCTCTGCAGGATTCTCCTCCAGATAGGTCGATAGTATGGAATATAAAGTGGTGTCGACCACGCTTTTTACGGTGCTGTTACCTAGCTTTTCCTTTGTCTGCCCTTCGAATTCGGGGTTTTGCATCGATACTGACAAAACCGCTATAAGGCCCTCCCTTGTGTCCTCTCCCTCGATGTTAACCTGCTGCTTTATTTTTTTGCTGCTCTTCTGCAGGTAGTTGGTGATTGCACGTGTAAGTGCAGTCCTGAATCCAATGACGTGCGTTCCCCCTTCCGGAGTCCTTATCTTGTTTACGAACGATAGGAGGTCCTCGGAATAGCTGTTGACGTACTGCATTCCAAGTTCTATGTTTATCGAATCTGCATGCTTGCTCACGATTATCTTGCTTGTAAGCGGCTCCTTGCCATCCCTTATAAACTCGAGGAAATCAGATATCCCTTTTTCTGATGTGTATTCTGATATTTTCTCGTTTGTGGGGTCCCTCTTGTCTATGAGCACTATCCTTATCCCCGGATTTAGATACCCGAGCTCCTTGAGCCTTTCGTTGAGCTCTATCGAGTCGAAGCTCTTAGCAGAGAATATTGTAGTGTCTGGCTTGAACCTTATCGTAGTGCCGGTATCGCTTGTTTCGCCCATCACCTCTAGCGGCTTTGATACCGCGCCCTTGCTGAATGTCTCCCTGTACATTTTCCCGTTTCTTTTCACAGTAACTTCGGTGAACTCCGACAGCGAGTTCACGACAGTGAGCCCGACCCCGTGCAGTCCTCCGGAGACCTTGTATATTTTGTTGTTGAACTTTGCGCCTGTGTGAAGGGAGGTCATTATTACCTCAAGCGCAGACTTCCCCTCTTTTTCCATAATGTCAACAGGTATTCCCCTGCCGTTGTCGCTTATTTCTGCAACGTCCACATCCTGGTCCCGCGTGAGCACTATTTTTATCTCCTTTGCATAGCCTGCCTGCGCCTCGTCCACCGCGTTGTCCACTATCTCGTAGAGCAGGTGAAGGTAGCCCTTGCTGCTCGTTGAGCCTATGTACATTGCGGGCCTTTTCCGCACGCCCTCGGTGCCCGAAAGCGCCACTATATCCTTTGCGCTATACTCGTTAGTTTCCATGCTGCTACCACTGGATTTAGAAGTCATTTAATACTCTATTTTTTATCTTTAAAACCCTTTCTATAATGATAGCAAAAAACGGGAAATGGCTACCTTGCACAACAGGCGAAAAGAAATAAATATATCAAAATCCAAATACCATTAGGGTTGAAATGGATAGCGTGGCGAGGCTGTGGAAAGGGTCAGGAAACGGGAAGGTTGAGTGTACGGCTTGCGCTAGGAGATGCAGGATCCCGGAAGGATCCAATGGCTTCTGTTTCGTGAGGCAAAACCACAACGGAAAGCTACGTCTAGTGAATTACGGGAAGCTGGAGGCGATACAGATAGACCCGATAGAGAAGAAGCCATTCAACCATTTCATGCCGGGAAGTTATGTCCTTGGTGTAGGGACTTCCTCGTGCAATTGGGGGTGCCTTTTCTGCCAGAACCACAACATATCCAAGGAAAGGGAGATAAACGGGAGGGATGTCACGCCGGAGGAGGTTGTGGGGCTTGCGCTTGAAAACAACGCGCAGTGCATTGCGTTTACGTACAACGAGCCGACAATCTTCATTGAATACGCGATAGACGTAGCGGGGTTGGCACATATGAGGGGGCTTTACAACCTTTTCGTCACAAACGGCTACATGACTGAGGAGGCGGTGGAGCTGATGAAGGGCAACATAGACGCCGCAGTGATAAACCTCAAGGGCAATGGGGAGCAGAAATTCTCGAACAAGTATGAGGTGGTGATGTCGAACAAGCCGGTAAAGGAATCGCTTGTAAGGCTGAAGGATTCCGGGATACATGTGGAGATCACAGACTTGATAATACCTGGCGTCGGGGATTCGCTGAAGGCGTGCGACGAGCTGACAGGATGGATAGCGGATAATCTGGGAACTGATACGCCATTGCAGTTCACGCGTTTCCACCCGGATTACAAAATGCTGGATTCGTCGGTTACTCCGTATCAGACGCTTGAGAAGCACTACGATGTGGCAAAGCGCAACGGCCTCGATTACGTTTACATAGGCAACGTCCCAGGAAATCCCCACGAGAGCACCTATTGCCCGTCCTGCAATTCCGAGGTCATAAAAAGATATGGGCATTACATAACAGGATACGGGATTGATTCAGGCGGCAAATGCAAAAACTGCAGCTTCAGGATACCTGTTTTCGGCAGGCCACCGAAAGTATTTAGATATGAAAGTGTGAAAGCACTATATTAGGCGGCGTTTCCTATGGACAGGAAAAAGGTAATAATACTCGGTGCTGCAGGTAGGGATTTCCACAATTTTAACGTCCTTTTCAGGAAGGATGATTCCTACGAAGTCGTTGCGTTCACCGCAAACCAGATACCATACATATCCGACAGGATTTATCCCAAGGAGCTCAGCGGCAAGTTATATCCCAAGGGCATAAAGATATACGACGAATCGGAGCTCTCCACTTTGATAAAGAAATCCGGTGCGGACATCTGCATAATGTCCTACAGCGACCTGCCGTACGTCGATGTTATGAGGAAGGCCAGCATGGTAAATGCCTGTGGCGCGGATTTCTGGCTTGTTGCGCCTGAAAGGACGATGATAAAATCCTCAAGGCCAGTAGTTGCCGTATGTGCTGTAAGGACTGGCAGCGGAAAAAGCCAGACGTCAAGGTATGTCGCAAAGATCCTCAGGGACATGGGGGTTAAGACCGTCATAATCAGGCATCCGATGCCATACGGGATCCTCAAGGACCAGATAGTGGAGAGATTCAGCACGATAAAGGACCTGGAGAAATACAAGACAACCATAGAGGAGAGGGAGGACTACGAGCCACACATAAGGAACAGGTTCGTGGTCTATGCAGGGGTAGACTACGGGGAGATACTGCACAAGGCCGAGGATGAATCGGATATAATAATATGGGACGGCGGGAACAACGATGCCCCTTTCATAAAGCCGGACCTCTTCATCACAGTAGCAGATCCCCTGAGGGCAGGAAACGAGCTCACGTATTATCCGGGGGAAACGGTAGCCAGGATGGCTGACATTATCATAATAAACAAGGTAAACTCCGCCACCCCGGAGGAGCTGTCGCTGCTTGAGAAGGACATTAGGCAGATAAACGGCTCGGCAAAGGTGATATATGCCGATTCCGTGGTGATGCCGGACAATCCCGAACTCATAAAGGGGAAAAGGGTGCTTGTTGTGGAAGACGGACCGACGATAACCCACGGGGGAATGAGGCTTGGCGCGGGAATGGTTGCAGCGAAGGACTTTGGGGCAAGCGAATTAGTAAGGGCCAAGGACTACGCAGTGGGGGAGATAAAGGCAACCTTTAAGAAGTACCCGAACCTTGGGGTTGAGCTTCCAGCGATGGGCTACAGCATAAAGCAGATAAGGGACCTTGAATCGACCATAAACAACGCCGATTGCGACGTTGTGATTTCGGCCACGCCCACAAACCTCAGAAACATAATAAACATAAATAAGCCGATAGTGCAGGTCAATTACGAACTGGCGCCTAGGGGAAAGGAGTTCGACTCAATTATAAGAAAATTTGCAGAAGGTGAAAGGGGATGAGGAAAAAAATAATACTTGCGGTGCTTTTGATATTGGGAATTGCTGACGCATCCTACCTGACGGTTGTGCATTTCCTGCCCCGCGCGCTGGAATGCCCTTCGATAGGGACAACAGTAAATTGCGAGGACGTATTGGGAAGCGTATATTCAACTGTGTTCGGTATCCCGCTCGCGGCTATCGGGCTTGTATGGTTCGTCGCTTCGCTCATTTTCCTTCTCCTGGGTTACAACAGGATAATAAAGAACATATGGATGCTTTTCGGGATTGGCGGAATCATATATTCTGCCACGACGCAGAGCATATTGGGGAAGATATGCATTTACTGCACAACGCTTGACGTGCTGATATTGCTCAGCGTCTACATGTTTCTTATGGTGAAGGACCTTGAATGATTACAAGATTGAGGTAAGGGATCCTATACATGGAAACATACTTTTGGACGAGACTGAATCAAGGATAATAGACACCCCTGAAATGCAGCGGCTGCGGTACATAAAGCAGCTCGACATGTCATACCTTATATTTCCAGGAGCTAATCACACAAGATTCGAGCATTCGCTAGGCGCCATGCAGGTAACCAAGGAGCTGGTTTCCAGGACCTACGGTGATGACGAAAAGGAATTCCCGTATGTCGGGCTCCTTCATGACATAGGGCACGGGCCTTTTTCGCACCTCTCGGAGCATTTCATAAAGGAGATTGCAGGGAGGAACCATGAGCAGATAGGGGAGGATATTATAAGGAATTCGGAGATAAAGGACATAATATCGGATTCTGGGATGTCCTTCAAGAAGATAATGAGCTATTTCAATGAAGCTGACAGGATAGACATTGTCGGGGGGATACTGGGCTCTGACAGGATAGATTACCTTATGAGGGATTCATATTATACGGGAGTTGCATACGGGATCATAGATTACGACAGGATAAAGAGCAGGATAGTTCTTTCGGGCGACAGGATTGCGATCCTTGAAAGCGGCATATCCGGAGCTGAATCCATACAGATCGCAAGGTACTTCATGCATTCCAATGTTTACACACACCATGCCAAGCTGATTGCTTCGAGGATGCTTCATCGCGCTATAGCCTCTGCCATTGAAAACAGGGTATTTGACGTAGGCAGGCTGGAGCGCATGTATGATGACGAGTTGATTGGCAGGTTGCTTAATTCCGGGATTGAAGAGACTGCAAGAATGGCAAGAAGAGTCATGGAGAGGCAGCTTTTCAAGAGGGCATATTACGGAAAGCTGCACAGGGACATTCATGCTGGCGAGATAGAGGATGCGATAGAAAAGGCGGGATATGGAAAAAGCAGTTTCATAGTGCACATAGTGAGCCTTGGCGGAGGGAGCGATGACATAAATGTCGTGGATTCCGATGGTAATCATGTGGGCAGGCTTACGGAGCTTTCCCCGCTTATGCAGACGCTGTCGGGAATGCTTTCCGGCTCAAGAAGGCTGATGGTGGCATGCGATGAAAAGGATGTCAACAGCATAAGCGGCATCGTGAAAAGGGCTTTGGGCTAGCTGGTTAGTATTATATTAATCTTTCTCCATTAAATATCTGTTGTGGGTCCATAGCTCAGCCTGGTCAGAGCGGCTGGCTCTTAACCAGTAGGTCGGGGGTCCAAAGTAAAATTTTGGCTAGTGCTGAATTTTAGAGGAAATCCCCCTGGACCCGTAATGTTCCAATCCTTTTTCAAGGATACCTTTTTCTCAATTCAACCAGTTTATCCATAAGGCCGTCCATCATGGGGGTAAACTTCAGCTTGTACTTTTTCAGGTATTCGATATCCCTGAATGCAAGCTTTCTGCCGTGGTGGCGCATTATGCCTGCCTCAAATATCGACAGGTAAAGCGTCTCTGTTTCTTTCTCGCTAAGTTGCTTGTCCATAACCAATTTCAGGGCAAGCTTCCCATATTCAGGAATATCTTCCTTAATGAGATTTTCGATGCCTTTTTTGTCTGCAGGATCGGAGAATATTATAAGGTAATTCTCGAAGCTCTTCAAAGAGCCTACGCCCCACGGGTTGTTTATTCCTATTCTTTTGTAGCTTTCGAGCAGCTTTTCCCTTATTGATCCTGTAGGCCTTATATTTATGGTGTCCATAATGGATTTTGCGTTTTCGAGGTTTCTCTTGGACGGCTTATCCTTTAGGAACAATGTGGATTCGTATATCTTGTTTGCGGTTTCCTGGCTTATCCTTGCCCCTACAATGCTTGTGTATTTTTTCAATGAAGATACAAGATGCCCGTACGGCACATCCGTTATCAATTTGACGATGCGGTCGTTTTGGCTTTTGGATATGTTTATGCCCGCGATTTCCCCCATCAGCTTTATCCTGTCCATCTCGACGTTGCTTATGTAGCCGCTTTTTTTGGCGAACTCCGACATCCTGTTGATTATGGCGTCGTAACCAGCGGCTACAACATCCTTTTCCTTGCCCCAATCAAGCTTTACGCCTGTATTTTTAATGTAGAGCTGCGCGTTCCCTGGTTGGCCCCCGAAAATGAAATAGCGTATGTATTCCTTGACGGTCCATGTTGAGGAAGGGCCGGACTTCCTTAGCAGATTACCCGCGTTTTCGAGCTCTCCTCGCTCCAGCTTTGCGATGAGATCGTCATTGAGCAGCTCTTTCGGAGCAGATTTTTCCTTTTGCATGGGCAATCACAGATATGCAAAAATAGGCTTGATCATGCTGGCTGCCTTTCTCCAGGGTCCTTCCTCCTAAGCTCCTTAAGCTTCCTTTTCCCCGCAGATATTGCTATGGGTACTGCAGGAGCTATCGCTGCGATATAAAATGCACCAACGTGATGGCTTTCCAGATTATATATTGATTTGTCGGCATATGCAAATGCGCTTAGAAATAGGATGTTTTCCATGCTTACTATCGTTCCCCTTATTACCCCGTATCCCAGCGAAAAGCGTTGCTTCTTCGAATCTGTCATTGTTGCATGGGCTTCTGGATTATCCTTTGAAACTGAAACCATAATATCACTATTAAGCGCTTTGCCTTGTCCAGATATTTATACCTATGGCTGCATCCAGTCTATCTCGTAATACTCGTAGTCGCTGCCCTGCAGCTCTATCCTCTTGACCCTGTAGTATGTTACCGATGATTCCCTGTCGGCTATTGCTATTATGAGCTCCTGCCTGTTTGACTTCGCCTCGTTTATTATCGCTGATAGTTCTGCCCCGCCTATGTACTCCTCCTCGCTTAGGGAAAGCATCCCGAATCTCGGCTTGGTTTTTTCCGGGGTTTCTATCTCGTTGCCCCGCCTGTGGTATAGCGCGAAGTCTATCGCCAATGTCTTTCTCCTGCTTTTTCCAGGTATTGCGAGTATGAAGGTCTTCCTTACCGAGTGCGCCACCCTTATCACCCTTGCCCATTCCGATATCAGGAGCTTCGTATCCCTGGGGAACACGTGTATGACGTGCATCGAATGTATCCACGATGAATCGGTCTTTACAGGCTGTGCCCCTGGAAAATACACCCTGAAATGCGTACCGAACTTGAATCCGGTCTTTATCACGTAGCCCTTGGACCTCCAGTCTGCATATACGGAATACAGCTTTTGGAAGTCCGATCTCCTTTTTTCTGCGATCTTTATTATTTCCCTTTTGGTGAAATTGGATACGCCCAGTATTCCGAGGTTTATCAGGAAAAGTGTTTCGTATATGTCGAGCTTGTTAAGCCTGCCGTGCTCCTTCACCTTATAGGTCCCGTGCTGCCCGAACCAGTGCTCGTTGTAAATGCTTCTTCCCTTTTCCTCGTCATCAACAACGGTTATCATGTCTTCTATGAAGAAAACCCCTTTTATTGCACGTGCCTTGACCCTCAGCTGCTGCGCGTGGTATTTTTTAATTTGCATGTTAGCCTTCCCAGCGACAGGTTCGTATTTTTCAGGACCCTTTATTATAAGTCCGCGGTCCCTCCAGTCCTTGTAGGTGAAATATCTGGCCATGAACTTCTTGCCCGTGCTGAATTTCGAGGCGACGTCGTTGAACGAAAGCTCTGTCTCGCCATCGGGGGTCGTGCACCTCGCATTCCTCACGTCCATGAGGTACAATGCCTCTTCGGGAAGCATGACAAGTTTTCTTCCCTCTACTGTTCCGAAGAAGCTCCCAGTAAGTATGTCCTTAGTAGACTGGTCCACAGCGTATGTGCTCTTTTGCGTTGAATCAAAATGTATTAGCAGTGACATCCTATCATTCCGTTGCCCTTGCTGACAAAGCCTCCTTTTCTATATCCTTTAGCTCTGCAGGTATTATTATTACGTTGACACCACCGTAGTCAAGCGATTCCGCCTCTTTTATGCTAGTAAGCACCACTTTGGCATCATCCTGAAGCATGTTGTGGAGTATGATTATCCTTGTAGCGGGGTTTATCACCCCTTTCTTGTAATGCGCCTCGGATTTCTCGATTATTGAAACTGCTTCCCTTATGCTTATCGTGCTTTTGCTTTTTGAATCGTAGTCCAGAAGCAGCATCGTGTGCTCGCCGTTATTAAGGTTGGTTGCTATCTTTTCGTAAAATGATACAGGGGAATAATGCTCGCTCCACCGCGGTATTGTGCATGTGCTTCCGAACCTGTAGAAATCCAGCCCGCTCTCTCCTATCGCAGTAGTCATTATAGAGTTTGCGTGGACGGCAACAGTTTTGACATTGTGTTTTTTTGCCTCTATGTAGAGTATCTTGTGCGTTGTGGCTATCAGCGGATCCCCTCCGACCAGTATCGCTATGTCCTTCACCGAAGCCATGCTTACAAGCTCTGCCGCGCTGTCCTCCATGTCCTCCCTTGAGAGCTCGGTTATCCGCTTGCCGGTTGCGCTGGTTATGTAGTCCTTTGTGCTTTCGCCAACCGCGCTCGTGAATGTATCGATGTAGAGCTCGCAGTTCCTGCATACATCAATGGCTCCTGCGGTTATGTCCTTTTCCGAAAGGCCGAGTCCCACTAAAAAGAGCATGAAATCAGTCTTTTATCCCTGTAGGGGTTATCTTTATCACGCATTCCCCCTCAGGCATGTTTGGCGAATCCACAAGCCTTGCAATCCTCTTGTCCTCCTTGCTCTTCTTCATGTAGAGCCTTGTTGTGGCTGCATGTGCAAGAACGTTTCCGCCTATCGGCGTAGTGGGGTCCCCGAATAGTATCCCGGGATTGTCCATCACCTGGTTGGTTATGTATACTGCAAGGTTGTACTTGTCCGCAAGCGTCTGGAGCCTGTGTATGTGCTGATTCAGCTTTTGCTGGCGTTCCCCCAGTGCGCCCCTACCTATGAATTCGGACCTGAACAGCGCCGTAAGCGAGTCAACAACTATGAGCTTTATGCCCTTTTCCAGTATCAGCTTGTCGGCCCTCTCGACGGTGAGCACCTGCTGCTCGGTTGTGGTGGCGCGGACGACCATTATCCTCTCCAGGGATGATTCTGGATCCATGCCTGCGGCCTCTGCTATCGACTCTATCCTCTCCGGCCTGAACGTCCCTTCAGTGTCTATGAACAGGACAGACCCGTCAACCCCTCCTTTGTCCTTGGGAAGAAGCGCATTAACGCATAGCTGGAAGCCGATCTGGGTCTTCCCGCTCGCGAACCTGCCGTAAGCCTCTGTTATCGCGCACGTTTCCACGCCGCCGCCTATGAGCTCGTTGAGGCCCTTTGAGCCTGTCGATATCTTGCCGATTTCTTTCCTTTTCTTGTATACCGCGCTGCCGGTCTCATAGCTTATGGATGTCGATTCCTTCGCGGTTTGGATTGCCTTCTTTGCAGCATCAACGCTTATCCCAGCAAGCTCGTTTAGCTCATGGGGTGAAAGGGTTGCGATCTTGTCAAGCGAGTCTATCCCGGAAGACCTAAGCTTTTCCGCGGTTGTTGGACCGATGCCAGGCAAGTCCTCTAGCTCCTTTATTGATTTTTCCTTAGCCATCAAAATCAGTCATTTAGATTATGAATGAATAGGTATTTAAGTTTTGCAATATATGGTATCAAGGCAGCAAAATAAGGCGTTTGAATGACCACCGCAAGGAAAAGGCCAATGGGCAAGAGCGATGCAATACTGGCAACGGCGCTGAGAAGATGGGAGCAGCCGGAGGTCAAGGCGGCATTCAGGAGGGAGTTCCATAAATGGGAGTTGAGGCTTAAGCCGCATGTGGATGCCATTCGGCGCTCCGAGACCGTAACGGAAGAGGACCTCATGGCAAGGGTGCACTAGAAATGCGCAGCTGCAGGGGTTGTTATCTTTATACATATGGCTGTGCTGTAGTTTATAATAAGGGCAAGCCAAGATATACTGAATGGGGAGAAATCAATTACAAAGAAGGAGTGCCAGCATGGATTACCACGCTGGCAAGACGACCAGTTTTTCACGACCTTCCTACAGTAGAGAACCCGTAATAATGTAAGGAAATATGGGTTTAAAAACCTTCCTAAATAGCGGAATATTTTCATTTAAATGGAATATACATGGAGTTTTTGACTCTTGATATGTGGGGAGTGGTCCTTGCGATAGTTTTCGGAGTGCTTATGCTGGTACTCGGCTCTGGACTTGGAGCGTTCTTCCTGCTATCAATGATAGTTTTCCTTCTCCTTTCGGCCATAGTCACTTATACAGGGATAAAGTACAAGAGAATGCTAAAGATAGGCCAGGAGCCGCGCGGCATAAGGAACGTAATGGCCAATGGCGTGCCTCCCATCATCATGGTTGTACTTTTCTATGCCTTTGATGTTACAGGGAACGGCCAACTTGCGTTGCTTGCCGTGATAGGCTTCCTCGCAAGCGTTGCCGCGATAACAACCGACAAGTTCAGCAGCGAGATAGGGGTATTGAACGGCACGCCATATTCCATATTCTCAATGAAGAGGGTAAAAAAGGGCACTTCCGGAGGTATAACGGTTCTTGGCTCGCTCGCAGGGCTTTTTGCGGCCTTCCTGGTGTCTCTGCTTGTTTTCTTCGCAGTAAGGCAGCTTTATGTGCTGAACGGCTACCACTCTTTCGGGCTGTGGAAGGCCATTGCATTGATAACGGTATCGGGGTTCATTGGAGGGCTCGTTGATTCCGTGCTGGGCCATTACGAGGAGAAGGGCATAGGCAACAAGTTTACCTCCAACTTCGCCTGCGGGATCGTTGCAGGCTTTGTGGCAATGGCATTATTTGCGGTGCTGTGATTGGAATGCAGAAAAGCAAGGATTTGAATGGCGCAAGGGGCGTGTTTGGCAACCGCGAGGTGGTGTACTTTGGCTACGACACCCTCAGCGCGGCAAGGAACATGGCCATAGACCACGCACTGCTACTTCGTGCAGGAAGGCAGGAGAGGTTCTTCCTGCGCTTCTATGAGTTCGAGCGCCCGGCAGTCATACTTGCGGCCCATGACCACCATAGCGTAATAAACAGCAGCAATAACGGCTTTGAGGTGTCAAGGCGCATGACTGGAGGCAGGCCGGTATATGTTGACAGGAGCAATTTCGAGTACAGCATTGCAGGGCCCCTGAAGGAGGGGGAGGCGCTGTGGACCAGCCCGACTACAAGCATACACGGTAATCTGGGGCCGCTGCTTGCAGATGCAATAGAGAGCACGCTAAACAACAGGCATGAGATAACCCTTGGCAGAAGCTCCAGCCTGAGGATCTCGGGAAAGCCAATAGCAGGGCATGGGCAGTACATAAGAAGGGGGCATTCATTCCTTTACCATGGGGTTGTGGCCGTTGACAGATGGGACACCAGAAATATAAGAAATGCGTTGAATGTGACAGAAGAAGACTTGAAGACCCTGGAAACGCTTCCCAACATAAAGGACTTGCTGGGTAACGGGAAGAACAGGGAGATGCTCAAGGAGGAACTCGCCAATAACATCCTTGCAAGGATACCGGAAAAAAACCTCAGCAGGATTTCCAGCCAGGAAAGAGATGACATAATGGAATATGCGCATAGGCTTGAGCTCATGAAGTACAGCAACAGCGATTGGGTATACAGGAACGACGGCCTGCTGAGGAAGGACATGAAATTCTGCATAATAAGCCAGTAATGCCTTTTCAGCTTGGAGTGGCCGGCGAGCCGCTTTGTTGGGCTGGTTTTCTGAGCATGTGCCTCACCATTTTCGTCGTCTGGAGTGCCAGCTCGGCCTCTTCTAATCTACCCTTTTTCATGGCTTTTGAAACAATATTCGAGCCTATTCCGTTGAGGGCCTTTTCATCTGCCAAATCCGTAATTCCTGATTGGCTCAACTGCCTCAATTTCATGAATGCCCCGTTGGCGTTCCCCCTGCTTATCTCCTCGCCTATCCAGCTCCTGAAGAGCCAGTCGCTCCTACTAGTGCCGGGCCTATAAGACTTCTGTTTCTTCGTCATGCATACCCCCTGATTATATTGCAATGCAATTCTTTTTAAATTTGTAGGTCATCTTGTTAGCCAGTCGTCCTGCTTCCATACTGTTGCAAGGGCATAGATGGATGCCAGGAACATTATCAATGAGGTTATCCCCCCGAGCGCCATGGTCTTAAGCCTTGATTTTGTTATGAACTTAAGCAGCGTCAACAGAAACACAATCGTGCCTATGGTGCTGACGATCATTGCTATCCCCATATAAGTGGCGACGCCGCTGCCCATCAGTTTCGTGTTGAGGAACATTAGGTTGCCGATGCTCCCTATGCCGCTCCCTATGATGTTGGATGCACCGTATTCCATCATTATCTGTATCCTTATTATCCCTGTTACCAAGATCGTTACTGGGAGCAGGTATATGTAGAACATCTCGAAAGAGTAGAGCGCCCCGTTTTTAAAGAATGCACCATCGGCTATGTCCTTGAGGAAGTATATGTATCCCCCGCGTGCCCACCTCACCATCTGCTTGAATAGAGAGCCGAATGTCCTTGGGGCATCAGTTACAACGTTAACCCCGTAATCTATCACAGCCTTGTATCCAAGCTTTCGCATGTGGTTGGTGATGTGCATATCCTCGGCTATTATGCATTTCCTTCCGAGTACCTTGCTTTCAAGGAATTCTTCCGAAGCCATGAAGCCTTTTACCGCGGATGTCCTCAGCAGGCAGCACCTGCCGCCGACCACGAATATGTATCCGGAAGATGCCATTGCCTTGAAGATGACATCCTTGGCCCGCTGGAAAAACTCTGCAGAATAGGAAACCCAGCCATCCGGCTTTATCGATATCCTCGTGCCAACCCCGCCTATCCCGTCGTCCATCTTTGAAAGCATGCTTTTTAGGGCATTAGGGGGTATTATGGTGTCGCTGTCCACGAGCAGCACGTATTTAGTATCTACGTGCTTCATGGCTGCGGCATGGGCTGCCCTCTGCCCGGAATGTTTTTTCAGGAAGATGAAGCTGCCGCCGTTGCCGGTTGTTATCTTACGATAGGGCTCGTTGGAGGAATCTCCAACTACGATGAATTTCGAGCCTTGAAGTTTTATTGCTTCGATGCACTGCTTAAAAGTTTCAGGATCCTCCTCGTATACCGGCACTATAACAGTGGCATCGGAAACATCCGCATCTGTAGATGGGGCCCTTATTTCTTCGCTGTAGCTCAATGCCATATATGAGTTGATGGAGTAGTAAAGGAACGATGCGAGTGCTATCACGAGCGTGACCACGGCAAAATAATACCCGAGCATTAGATCCTCGTCTTGTGCTTAAAGTATTGCGGCTTAGTTAATTAAATCTTTCTGGACCGAGCATCAGGTATTCAGCGCACATTGTTTTTTGCAAGCACTTCCATATTTTTAACGCTGGTTTGCAACGATAACGTCTCGAAGCCGTAGTCCGGCTTGTGGTGCGCCTGCATTACCCTCAGCTGCTCCTTGTCCGATATGTACAGTATAGCTTCGGAAAGCGCGGCAATGTCCCCTTTTAGCAATCCGTACGGGTATTTGCTCTGCGTGGCACCCAGTACCATGCATTGCGTATTTTCCACTTTGCTTATCCCATACCTGACGGACATGTTGCGCGTTTTGAATACGCCCGAGCCTTCATCAGGCTTGTTGCTCTTTTTATGGATTACGTACTTGTCCCCAAATACATATACAGTTTCCTTTGTCTTGCTTTTGTATACCTTCTCCATGCACCCACCATTCTCACCCAATTCAGTAATATTTTCCGTGTATTGTATTTAGGCTTTTCTGTTTTGATTCGGTTTCGCGACTTCATTATGGCCAGTCATGCCATTTACTGCAGCGTTTTATTATGTCATTAGCGGAAGTGAGGCGCGTGGGAGCTGATTCTTTAGGAAAAAATCCGTTTATGCGGGCACCGGGATTTGAACCCGGGTTGCAGCCTTGGGAAGGCCGCGTCCTACCAGGCTAGACTATACCCGCAATTTAAATAGTATTATAGGAAGCAGGTTTTGCGGCACTGTGCATAGTTCCCGCATAGAACATGGTCACCTTATGTATGATGGCCTACCTTCACTCTCGCTGCCCCTTTCCATAGGATACTGCTGTACGTTTCCGACCTGCTTCTCGAGCTCGGTTATGGCCTTGGCAGTCCTTTCTATTATCTTGTCGAGCTCGGAAGTGTTGACCTTCAGATTGAGTTTCTTTGACAGCTGTATGATTACGGCCTTGGCCGCACTTGCGTCCACATTGAGAAGGCTGGTTTCCCCCATGAGGCATATAGCATCAGTCTTTGTCATCTTCGCGAATGCGATTATCATTCCTGCGGATCCCCATATCATGCCCTTTGACTTCCCAAAGACCACGTCGGTATCCTTGAATTGTCCTATCACTTTTTTATCCGTTGCGTTGCCGAATACCCTTGGATTTATCCCCATCCCGCTGCCTATGTTGTATCCCCCTATGGTGTATATGAACCTGCCGCCGAGCCGCTCCTTGAAAAACTCGACTATCTTGGAGTTTACCTCATACTGCCCTTCAGGAGTAACGGCCTGCGCATCCCCCGTAAGTATTACTATGTCGCTTTCTGACTGCTTCTTCGCCTTTATTAGGTAGAACCTGTTGTTCACCAGCCTTATTCCGCCGTTTTTAAGCATGACTACCTGGTGCGGAAAATGTGGCGAGTACAGCGTTGCGAATTTTTTTGCGCCGAACTCCCTTCTCAGGTGCTCGGCTACGAGCTTGCCCACGTTGCCTATGCCCGGAAGCCCGACTACAAGCACTGGCCTGTTCGGCTTGATTCCTTTTTTCATCTTTATTATGGTCTTGTCCAGCATGTCAGGCACTTATGGTAGATAGTATATCCTCGTTAGCCTTCTTTAGCTTTTCTTTTTCCATTTCGAATACCCCGTTCAGCAGCTTGCTTTTTATGAGCTCTTCTACCTTCTTTATCTTTTCTTCTGCTGTAGAATAGTTGTCACCCTCGGCCATGAGCCTGTATTTCGGGGCGCCTATGTATTTCACGCTCACATCCATACCTTTCACCAGCCCCATTATGCCCTTGAGCTCTGTCGCCCCCGAAAGCGTGTTGAACGTGTATATCGTAGCTATATATGACACAAGGTACTTTTTTTGCTTTTTGTTTGATTCGAGCACTTTCAGTACCGATTCCTTGAGCTTTTTTGGCAGTTTTGACTGGTTGAACTCCTTTGTGTTGTCTGTCGCGTTCTGGACCAGATTGGTATAAGTCCCGAATTCTGAAATGGCTGTTTTTATCAGTTCGTCCTTGTTTTGGACCTCCTTTGCCACCTTTATTGCTTGCATGAAAAGCGTCGACAATCTGCGCTCAAGATTATACGACCTTATCTTTTCCTTTGAATGTCCGGGTGAGACCCTTTTCAGGGATATGTCTATGGTGCCTTTTTCCCTGTCGTAAAATGTAACGGTGCATACTAGCTTCTGGCCTTCGTGTATGTGCTCCCTTATATTCTTGATCCATCCGGATGATATCTCCCTTATTGGCAGGAATACCTCTAGGTCGTTGTACTCCGGAAGCCTGCAATAAGCCCCGAACTTGCTTATCTTAGTTACGTTGGCTATTACAAGCTCCCCAACCTTAGGGATATTTTGATGATCCAGAGAATCACGGCTGCTATTGCAGCTTTATTTCTATTTTCTTCTTCGTCCTCGAACCGAATGTCCTGTCTACCTTGTATTTGCACACCTTGCACTCGAGAAGCACCTTCTGCCGCTTCCCTAGCTTTTTGGGATGTATCTTTGGCTCTACACTTCCAACATAACCCCTTATGGCCCTGTTGTGCCTCCTTGTGGCCTTGCTTAAGGTGCGCTGCGGCCCTTTAGATGGCATTCTTATGGTATGAAGAGTATGCTTGTTGCATTTGGGGCAGTATGTGTTTATTGTTTTGGTTATCTTCGTATAATCCACCTAGATTTTCTCACATATTGTATTTTCTATTAAATATTTTATATCCTGCTCGTTTTCGGTGTTTACGATCTGGTCCTTTGCGAGGGGGCCTATCTTGTTTCCTGATGGTAATATTATTTCCGGTATGTCCTTGATTGATTTGAGTTCGGATACGATGTGCTTCTCTTGTATCGTAAAATCAAGCCTTTCCGATTTTACTGTTTGCAGCAGCCTGTTATAGAATTCTGTTTCGTTACTACTTATAGGTTGCGGTAATTGTTTGTTATAGGCAACATAAATAAGTATTTTTTGTTTGCGCTTCTCGAAGAAGTCATTCAGAAGTTTAATTGAAATTTCCTTCGTGTAGGTGCTGCCGGAATCATAGTTTATGTCATTTATGAATTTTATGGAATCTTCGTAGAATGTTTTCGGCACCAATAACAACTGGTTGGTCTGTTTTTCTTTCTGGAATGCCTGCCAAAGATAATCATATGTTACGTTGTCACTCATCATAGCACCTACACACCACAATTCCACTATTCGTGGTGTTTTATATATTATATGATATTTATTAAAAGAACATTAAAATTTTATTATACCCAAAACCGGAAAGAAATATTACCGGAAGTGTAAGGTCATAATAGCGAGGAATGGATTTGAACCATTGATCTCCGGGTTATGAGCCCGGCGGGCACTCCAGACTACCCTACCTCGCTAACATATAATATAAGAAACAACCCTTATTTAGGTTTTCCTATACAACAATTAACAAATAACACAAAACATCAAAAAACCAAAGTGAGTTTATGATAAAAACAGCCATAATCATAGCAGGCGGGGAAAGCACCAGGCTAAAGCCGCTAACCGACGAAAAGCCGAAGACAATGATACCTGTCAACGGCAAACCCATACTCTATTGGATAATAAAATGGCTGAAGCACCACAAGATAAGACATATCGTCCTCGGCGTCGGGTACAAAAAGGAAAAAATATACGAATTCATGGAAGAAAACCGCAACTTCAAAATGGAAGTTGATTTCAGCGAAGACAAAATAAGCGGTGGTGGAACAGCACATGCCTTCAGATGCGCAATCGGGGATTATATACATGAGGGCAATTTCATAGGCATGAACTCAGACGAGCTCACCAACATGAACCTTTCAAGGCTCATCAAGAAGCATGAGAGGTACAAGCCACTGGTTACAATGGCGCTTTCTCCATTCTACTGCAGATTCAGTGTAGTTAAGCTGCAGAAGGGGCTGAAGATAACTGATTTTGAATATGGTGAAAAATTATGGTCCGTGCCTGTTAGTATGGGCGTTTACGCCTTGAATAGGGGGATACTCGAATCGCTTCCCGAAAAAGGGTCGATAGAGGACAGCCTTTTCACACATCTTGCAACGAATAAGGGCAAAATAATAGGGGACATGTTAAACCGCAACGAAACCTGGGTCAGCGTCAACACACAGAAAGACATAAAAGAAGCTGATGCGTTCATAAAGTCGCTTTACCTGGAAAAGGCAACAAAAACACGCAAAAAATAAGATACCATTATAAATTTGTAAGTACTAATGATGAAAATACTATTTGTTCAGGGTTGACGCAAATGAGCATGTATAAGCAGTTAAAGCAAACAATGGAATCCGAATATAAGAACAGGTCAGACGAATACAAGACGCGCATAATAAAATGGAATGCAGAGTCTTCGATAACGCGCGTGGATAAGCCGACCAACATCGCTAGAGCAAGGGAGCTAGGTTACAAGGCAAAGGAGGGTGTCATAATAGTGAGGGTGAAGCTTAAGGGCGGATCTAAAAAGAGAAAGCACGCGGCAGGTGGAAGAAAGCCATCAAAAAGCGGAAGGTATTTCACCAAATCCAAGTCGCTCCAGGCAATAGCAGAGGAGCGCGCGGCAAGGAAGTTCACTAATTTTGAGCCACTCAATTCATATTTCGTAGGGGCCGCAGGCTCAAGGAGGTTCTACGAGGTTATACTGCTCAACAAAGGCGACAGAACAATAATTTCCGACCCGCAATACAGGAACGTTGCAAGGCAAAACGGGAGGGCATACAGGGGCCTGACATCCTCAGGGAAGAGGCACAGGGGGATAATAAGGAAGCGTTTCGGATCGCACAAGTTGAGGCCTAGCCAGAACAGGTTCAAGATTTGATGCTCAAAATCCCAAATATAACTTGCAAAACTGGTAAAAAGAATAACATATATATACCTTGAATGCGTAATATTATCTATTCGTTTTGAAGCACTAAAATGCCCAGGTGTCGTCAACATGAAATCCAACAAACCCAAAAACCCTAAAAATAAAACTAAAAAAAATATTTCAAAATCTACTAGCAAAAAGTCAAGGCCTTCCAGAGAATCAAAGCGCAAGAGCTTGATAAAAACCCATGCTAGCAAGAAAGAAAAGCAACCAAACAAAAAGTCCAGTCTGGCCAAGCAGCAGCCAAAATCAAAAGACGCCAAGTTTTCAGGCAAGTCACCATTGCAAAAGAAAGTCAACAATAATGATGTTTCTGGCAGGAAGAGGGCAAACGTAAGCATACCCAAGCCTGACGAGGTAAAGGTGGCTCTTGACACGCTACTGTCCAATGAGCATGCGATAGAGTACTTGAGGAAAAACGTAAGCAAGATGGCGGTTGACGTAATAGGAATGCTTGTTACCCCTAAGACTGACGAGTATCTTGCCGAAGAGCTGGGGACCAAGATTAATGCCATAAGGCGCATTCTCAACATAATGCAGGGCTATGGAATAACCAACTACTACATATCGAAGAACACTAAGGGTTGGCTCTCCTTCGCGTGGTACATAAACACAAGCAAGCTTCCCCCATTTCTGGAGTATGTCGAGGGCATGGAAAGGGAAAAGTCCATAGTCAACGACACGTGCAACGACTACTTTGTATGTGAGGAATGCTACAAAAGCGACAGGTTCGTATTCACATTTGATTCCGCCTTCGAGAACAGCTTCAAGTGCAACAACTGCGGAAACAACCTGAACAGGATGGACAGGATCGAGGCAGAACTCCTTGTAAACAACAGCAGGAAAAACCAGATGCAACCCACAAACGTTCGCCCAGCCTGATAAAATGCCAAGAGAAGCAGTCAATCCTCTCAAACTTGATCTTGTCATACGTAAAACCGACGAAGTCAACTACTCAAAAATACTTGGGGATAACAAAAGGCACAGGAGAAGCGCGATAAGCATACGCGAGAATGGGAAAATGCTCATCATAGAAATAAAAGCCAGCGACCTCACCGCGTTAAGGGCCTCGGCCAACTCCATACTCAGGAACCTCCAGGTAATAAACGCGACAAGGCTGGGATATCCAAGAAAAGGGAAAGTGGTAAGTGCAAATGGCAACAGGAAACACCCGTAAAATCAAATTGATCGTTGCGGATCTCGATGGCACGATATCAATAAGCAAGCAGCACATAGACAAGGAAATGTCAAATCTGCTCGGCGAACTGCTCAAATACAAGGACTTTGCACTGATATCTGGCGGATCATACAACCAGTTCCGCAACCAGTTTCTTGACGGGCTGAAAATAGGGGAAGATGCAAGCAGGCTTTCCAGGCTCTACCTTTTCCCAACGTGCGCAACATCCATGTACGTAACAAGAAATGGCTCGTGGAAAAAATTATACGGGGAAAAATTACCTACTAATGTAAAGAAAGAAATATACTCTGCATTGGACAAAGCGCTTGCCGAATGCAATTTCAAAAAACCAGGAACGATTTACGGCGAGCTTGTGGAAGACAGGGAAACGCAGGTCACATTCTCTGCTTTGGGTCAGCTCGCTCCTATAGAGCTTAAGCAAGAATGGGATCCGCAAAGGCTGAAGCGCAAGCGGATACTGAAGCATCTCGCCAAGCACCTGCCGAAAGGATACGTGGCGAAAATCGGCGGCACCACATCCATAGACGTAACTAAGAAGGGCATTGACAAGGCATACGGGATACGTAAGATAATGGAGAAGCTAGGCTATGGGAGAAGCGAAATACTGTTCATAGGCGACATGCTTCAAAAAGGGGGAAACGACTACCCTGTTAAGGCAACAAGGGTAAGATGCATGGAAGTAAAGAATCCTGAAGAAACAAAAACAATAATCAGGGCAATCATATCAGAGTCTGCCGGCCAGAAATAACCTCAATTGCCGTCAATTAGATCTACTGAATGTTTCACTACTACTTTGTTTTCTTTATCGTAATAAAAATCAGCGTCGAACCTGTCGCCCTTCAGCATGTATTCAATCCAGTATATGTCATCATCCCACATGTCATTTAACGGAAGGCTCCCAACATCGAACCACTTCAATTCCCCCTCATCTGTCTGCTTCAATTCGCCACTGAAGCTTTTCGTGGAAAACAGGTGAACGGAAAAGCTCAGCTCTTCTTTGCCATCCATGTGAAAATTCAGTTTCCCGTGCTTGAACAAGCCGTCAACAACCAAACCTGTTTCTTCGAATACCTCACGCGTTGCGCAATGCTCGACTGTTTCCCCATCGTCTATCTTGCCGCCGAGGCCATTCCACTTGTCCTTGCTTACTCCTCTCGTTGCTTTTTTCAGGAGAAGCATCTTTCCATTAAAAATATGACAGAGTGTAAAATCCCCCACAGAATTACCAAAGGTAAAGATATTATATTAAAAAAAAACTAATAATTGTTACGGTGAACTGGTGCACAATTACAAAAGCATAGTGATCTCTGGACTGCCGGCATCCGGCAAATCCACTTTAGTGAGGGCGCTAGCAAAGGATTACAACATGCCTACGTATTCGGCAGGGGACACGCTCAAGGCAATGTACGCACGAATGCACCCTGAAAAGGAAATAACATTCGAGGAATTTTGGAGGAAAATGAGCCTCGAGGAAAACAGGAAATTCGACGAGGGGCTCAAGGCAATGTTCGAGGATAACTCTCTCGTGGGCGATTCAAGATACACGTCGTACCTGGACAGGACAAAATGCATGCTTGTTTTTGTAAGCGCAGACATGAAAACAAGGTCGTTACGCGCCCTTCTCAGAAGCGAGTATGAGGGCATGACTGTTGAAAGCGTGTCAAAAGTGCTAAGGATGAGGGAGGAGGACGAGCTCAAGACGGGCATAGGGCTGTTCGGTATAGACTATAGGGATCCGGGGCAGTACCACATAACGATGAATTCTGGCATGCTCTCCATAAGGCAGGAAGTTGACACAATAAAAGCCGCATTCGAGTCAAAAACCATCCATCTGTGACGCATTTTCAAAAAGGCGTTATTTACTTCTGCAAATCGCCCCAAAAGCTAAGGTATATAAAAATATATACAAGAATATATTAAGCTGAATATAAAGCCTCGGAAGAAAACCATTACGGAAAGATCGGTAAAAGGGATCTTTTTTTAGGCACTTAATAAAACGCAAGGTCTATTATGCACAGAGGTTCTTTGCAGTATTGGCAGCACAGACGCGCAAGGGGGCGCATGCCCAGAGTGCGCTCTGCACAAGACGGCATAAAAGAGCCAGTCCTGGCAAACTTCGTTGCATACAAGGTCGGGATGGCGCATCTGGCGATGGTTGACGATTCAGAATCCCCGTCAAAGAACATGGAGATAAGCGTGCCATGCACGATACTGGAGGTGCCGCGTGTAGAAATGTACGGTGCAAGATTCTACACAAAAGACGAAAACGGATACAAGAAGATAGCCCTTGAGCTCCACGACAAGGAGGTCTCGAAGAAGCTCAAGGAAAAGAAGCTCAAGAACGACGAAACGAAGCTGGGCCAGATCAAGGATGGCATAGGCACATATTCGGCAATAACGGCCCTTCTTGTGGCTTACCCGAAGGACGTGAAGGTAGGGCAGCACCATACTATGAGGTTCGAATCTGCCATAGGCGGCACAAAGGAGGAAAAGCTCAGCTTCATAAGCGCTAAGCTTGGAAGGGAGGTAAAGCCATCTGACATATTCAAGAGCGGGGAGTTCATAGACATATCCTCGGTGACTAAGGGTAAGGGCTGGCAGGGAACCATCAAGAGGTTCGGGACTGCAAGGCTCTATCACAAAGCAACGAACAAGGTGAGGCACGTAGGGACGCTCGGCCCGTTCACCCCTGGAAAGGTTCTTTTCACCGTGCCGCAAGCTGGGCAGCTGGGATTCAACTACAGGACAGAGACAAACAAGCGCATACTCAAGCTAGGCAGCGCATCGGACGCAAAGGAAGTAAACCCAAAATCCGGGTTCATAAACTACGGCAACGTCAAGAATGACTACATAATAGTTAAGGGCTCTGTGGGCGGCCCTGCAAAAAGGCTTGTAAGACTAAGGAAGTCATCCACGAGAAACAGCAAGGGCATAAAGGAGCCCAAGATAAACCAGATATCAACTAACGCTTGATTTTCATGAAAGAAGCTGAAATACTATCATTGGACGGCAAGGTGAAGGGCAAGATGCCACTGCCGGGAATATTCGAAATCATGGTAAAGCCTGAGCTGATAAGAAGGGCTGTCATAGCCGAGAACACGAAGGCACTCCAGCCCCAGGGGCACTTCCCACTTGCTGGAATGCAGACATCAGCAAGGTACTATGGAAAGATGAACTCATACAGGAGCGGAAGGCACATGGGAAACGCCATAAGGCCAAGGCAGAAGCTCGGTGCTGGCGTACAGGGGCAGGTAAGGAGGATACCGTCTGCAACAAAAGGCAAAAGGGCGCACCCCCACCTGATAGAAAAGACGATGGAAGAGGCCATAAACAAGAAAGAGTACCAAAGAGCCCTTGCCAGCGCAATATCAGCAACCTGCCGCGCCGCAAATTCAACGCCCCTAATAGTTACCGATGACATAGAATCAATAAGCAAGACCAAGGAAATGCTGAAGGTTCTGGGCAGCCTTAAGCTATCTGAAGAAATAAACAAAGGCAAAAATTCCAAACTTAGGAAGGGGCTGAGGCGCTCCTCGCGTATGAAGCGATATCCTAAGTCGATATTGCTGGTTGTCGGCAAGGAAACCCCGGCAATCAAGTCCGCAAGGAACATAGCAGGGGTCGATGCATGTACAACTTCCACCATAACGGCGAACCTTCTGGCCCCTGGGGGAAATCCAGGGAGGGTAACAGTATGGAGCGAGAATGCCGTAAACGGCATAGAAGAGTCTATAAAGAAGCAAAGACCATAATGGTGTAATCAATGAGCATATTAAGGTATCCTCTGGCAACAGAAAAGTCCGTAGGCATAGTCGACAGGGGAAACACCATAACATACGTGGTGGACCAAAGGGCTTCAAAAAAGGAGATAAAGGCCGAATTCGAAAAGAGCTTCAACGTGAAGGTTAAGAGCATAAACATAATCAACATGCCGAAAAATGCCAAGAAGGCATTCATTAAACTGGCCAAGGGGTACAATGCGACCGACGTGGCGCTTAAACTGAAACTGGTGTAAACATATGCCTAAAAAGCTCAGACAGCAGAGGAGGGGCAAGGGAAGCAACGTGTACGGCAAGCTTCCTGGGACGTTTGACATCAGCGTAAGCTATCCTGGTTCTGGAAAGGACATTACCGGCGAGGTCATAGGGATGGTGAACCACACGGGCCATTCCGCGCCATTGATGGAGATACTCTACGAGGACATGGAAACAGGGTACCTGCTTGCGCCTGAAGGCATAAAGATAGGCGACAAGGTAAGAATAGGGAAGTCCCCCGATTATTCATTGGGCAGCGTGGTTGCTATAGGCGACATACCTGAGGGTACCCCGATATACAACGTGGAATCAAATCCCGGCGACGGGGGAAAGCTGGTGAGGAGCGCCGGCGGCACGGCATACGTATCAGTGCATCTGCAAGGCAAAACCACAATAACGCTGCCGTCTAAGTCAATGCTAACCCTGAAAAACGAATGCAGGGCCCAGCTGGGCGTTCTTGCATCTGGTGGCATGACAGACCAGCCGATAGTAAAGGCCGGGAAGAACCACTACATAATGCATGCGATAAACAGGACATGGCCGGTTATAAGGGGCGTAAAGATGAATCCTGTGGATCATCCGTTCGGGGGTAAGCAGCACCACAAGGGCAAGAGCAGCATGACTTCCAGGAATGCACCGCCAGGAAGGAAAGTGGGGCATATCGCAGCCAGAAGGGTGGGAAGGAGGAAGAGATGATATCATGGTAGAGAGGATCGCATTTAGGGGAATGACGCCAACGCAGGTATCCGACATGAGCTTTGAGCAGTACCTGAAGCTGGTCAATTCAAGGGAAAGGAGGGCCATAAAGAGAAACCACCTTGAATTCAAGGAGCTCAACGAAAAAATCGAGAAGTACAAGAAGAACGGGATAAGCAAGCCGATAAGGACCCACGTCAGGGAAGCGGTGATACTTCCTTCATGGATAGGGATGAAGCTCGAAGTACATTCTGGCAAGGAATTCAAGCAGTTGGTGATAACTGCAAACATGCTGGGCCACAGGCTCGGCGAATATGCATATTCAACGAAGCGCGTGCTTCACTCGGCTCCCGGAATAAGGGCAACAAGAGGTAGCAAGTTCCTTGCGGTGAAATAATTGAGGTATTCATACAATCTCGACAGGAAGGGGATAGTCTTTGCCAGCGGGCACGATATCAACGCGAGCTTCAAGGACCTGTGCGCGGTATGCGACGCAATAAGGTACAGGCCAGTCCCATCTGCGCTAAGGATCCTTGACGGCGTGATAGACGGCGGGATGGCCATAGAATTCAGAAGGCACAACAAGTACATGGGCTCAAGGCACGAGCTCCACGGGAAGAAGGGCAGGTATCCTAAAAAATGCGCGTCGATAGTCAAGAAGGTGCTTGTTAACAGCGCGGCAAATGCCAGGGGCAAGGGCGAGGACCCAGATTACATGTATGTGGTTCACGCATCTGCAAACAAGACATACGAGGTCATGCGAATACCGTCAAAAGGCACAAGGGCGGTAAGATCCGGCGGATACGGATATACGAAGATGCGAAGGAGCAATCTCGACTTTGCCAAGTTGGAAATAGGGATAGCTGAGAAGGGCAAGCTGGAGCTTGGGGCAAGGATGAAGAGGGCGCTCGCCTCGACGAGCAAAATGGAGAAGATAGTTGAGAAGCCGGCCGTAAACGCAAAGCAGCAGAAGAAAGAAACCACAAAGGCTACGGAAAAGCCTGCAACGCAAAAGAAGCCCCCGGAAGTCCCGAAGCCGGCAAAGGAAGCGAAGGCCAATAACAATACTGTAAAAGAAAGCGATCAAAAAGGCGATGGAACTAAAAAGGTGTAAACTTGGCAATAGAGACTAAATTCATAGACGATTCGCTCATAAAGCTGAACATATCAAAGTACCTTGGCAGGGAGCTGTCAAGGGCGGGATTCTCAAGGGTAGAAATACAAAAGACCCCAATACTCACCAGGATAACCGTATACGTGCTGAATCCCGGAAGGGTCATAGGGAGGGGAGGCCGCACGATAGACATCATAACAGAGGCAATAAAGACCAGGTTCAAGGTTGAGAACCCGCAGATAAACGTGATGAAGGTCGAGAACAAGATGCTTGAGCCGCTACTTGTGGCAAAGAACATAGCTGAGAAGCTGGAAAGGGGGATGAATGCCAGAAGGATAATACAGTCCACGCTCAGGGAGATAGTTGGCAACGGGGCCCTAGGCGCTGAGATAATAGCGAGCGGCAAGCTTGCAGCCAAGGGCGCCAGGGCGAAGTCCATAAGGAAGAGCCTGGGATACATACCGAAGGCCGGGGACGTGACCGAGCTCGTGAAGGAGGCCAATGCTACCGCATACCCGAAATACGGGGCTATAGGTGTAAGGGTAAGGATAGTTCCTCCCGGGACTGTATTCCCTGACAGGGAGATAAAGCCTATAGAGATTCCAAGATCTATACTGAACAGCTAAGCACGGGCCAAGGCTAATAATGCTTCGGCACATATCATCTATGGAAACAGGGTCGAATAAACATGGTACTAGGATTGTTTGCTGCCATTATCATATCGTTCTTTTCTATGTTCATACCTGGCCTTCTTCTTGCGCTTGCGCTTTTGAGAAAGACTGAGCTTCACATATTTGAGATAGTGGTAATCGGGTTCATATTCGGCCTCATAGCTCCGGCAACAATGACATGGGCCGAGTCGTACCTCATGAGCTACGTGCATGCCTTCTCGTTCTCGCTATCGCTTTTCGAGGCTAATGTACTTGCGCTTACGGTCGTAGGCGCAATCCTGTGCTACTGGCAGGGCGTCTTCAAGGACCTTTCATCAACGCTTCACGGCCTTTCGGGAATGCTCGGCGGCTCGCGGCCTTCAGCAGCCGACGGCAGCTCAAACCCCGAGGCAGAGACGAAGAGGCGCAGCAAATCAATGTGGTGGGTGTGGGCCATACTTGTAGCGCTCATGCTCATAACTTTCTATACCAGGCTGCAGAGCATAGTGATAGCCCCGAAGTTCTTCGAGTTCGATCCGTACTTCGACATGATAGACACACATTACATACTTACGTACGGGCACCAGCTGCTACTTGACCCATCCGCATGGCCTGTAGTTGCTGCAGGGACAAACCACCGGCTTCAGCCGCTGGTTCCGTACCTTGAGGCCTTCTGGTATACTCTAGTAAACGGGCTGCAGTACCACAAATCTGCGTTCAGCACCTCATTAATGAGCTACGTAGGCAGCATATACCCTCCAATAACTGCTGCTCTTCTTGTATTCTCCATATTCGTGCTCCTTTACCATGAATACGACGAGAGGATAGGCCTTATAGGCGCCGCCCTGACCGCAACGATGCCAGTACTTTTCACCACATTCATAGCAGGGGAGCAGCTCGTCGAGCCGTGGGGTATATTCGCTCTGTTCTTCTTCTTTGCAACCTATATGCTTGCCGTTAGAAACCCGAAGGACAAGAGGCTGGCAATACTCGCAGGTATAGCGTTCGCGTCAAACTTTTTGGGCGCACACTACTATACAGTAACAACCGGAGTCCTTGCCATATACATAATATTCGCAGGCCTGATAGACATACTGAGGGGAGAGTCACTGGCAGATTTCTACAAAATGAACGCGATAGTCATAGCAATAATAATACTGTTTTATGCGCTGTATGCGCCGTACCAGGCAACGCTGCAGAGCAACCTCTCGGGCGTACTGGGCATCCCGATAATAGTCGCCGCGCCGCTGTTCGCGTTGATACTCATAGCACTGCTTGACTTCATACCCAAATTCATGGCAAGCAAAAAGCTCATAATAAAGGAGGCCAACTTCATCAGCAGGCTCGGATTCATGGTAATAGTAGGCATACTCGCGAGCATAGCCATACTGTTTACCAGGATAGGCAATCCAATAAAGAACTACATAGAGATAAGCACCAGGTTCACAACCCCGTCGAAGCCGCTCTTCATGACAGTGCAGGAATTCATACCTACTGGTCCAACATACGCATTCGGCTCGCAAGGATTCGGGGCCCTAGGCGCTGGCATGCTCGGCGTTCCTATAATAATATGGGTCGTGTGCGTGATATCGATAATGCTAATATGCATGTCTATCGCCTTCAGGAAAAGCAAAACTGGAATACTATACATAGCAATAGCGCTGCCGCTGATGGCTGCGGGGTTCTCGGAGGTCAAGTACCTCCCGCATTTCGGAACCGCATACATAATGCTCTTCGGTATAATGCTCGGCGAATTGCTGTACATTGTCTCTTCAAATTACCACAAAATGGCAAAGCACAGGGACATACTCATAGGCATATCTGCTGTGATAGGCGTAACCTCCCTGCTGATAGGGTTCTCCCTATACAGCTTCGGCATAGCGGCAACGGTGAGCCTCGGTGTCCTCATACTCGCGCTTCTGATGCTTCTGGTTTACTTCTCCAGGGCAGAGCAGGAGCAGTACAGCATCAAGTCCATATACGAAGAGCACCCGCTTGCTCTCGGGCTTGTGCTTGTTGTAGGGCTGTTCTTCCTTTTCGGCCTTGCGTTTTCGATTGCAGCCATCGCATTCATACTGATATATTTATACGGGATCAAGCAGGAAAAGGGCAGGAACAACGCGGTGCTTGTAGTCGCATGCGTGCTGCTGGCCCTGTTCTCGCTTACATCCCACATGTTCCTGTACGGTGAAGGAAGCTCCATAATAGGCTCGATAAGCGCGCAGGTAACATACGCCACGAGCCCAGCAAGCGCATGCAACATACTGTCCAATGCGGGGAACAGCCTCGGATACAACTCCTACTGCAACACCATACCCCAATACTGGCTGAACGCAATGACATGGCTCCACATAAACGTAGGGCCAAACGCGCCTCGAGTCCTTGCATGGTGGGACTACGGCGACTGGATAAACTGGTTCGGCAACAGCAATGCGGTTCTCAGGGGGGACAACTCGGTCGCAACCGAGGACTATGCCGTCGCGGCGCAGTACGTCCTTGGCCCGAAATACAACTATACTCCCCAGAGGCTGGCGCAGTACATGAATGGAAACCAGACAAGGTACGTGCTGTTCGATCAGGACCTCATACAGAAATGGGGTGCGCTCAACTTCCTCGGCTGCGTCAACATAAACTCGACATCCGAGGCTTTCGCGCTCGCTCAGGGCAGGAGCAGCTCCCCTCCAGTGCCATACGTGCTGGGTACGTCCCAGTGCGAACAGGCACATGATCCCGAATTCGTGCTGCTTCCCCTGTCTGCACTGATACAAACAAACCAGTCGCAGAGCATCAACAACTACTGCATGATATCAAACAGCACAACCACATACATAAGCGGTTACCTTGTAATAGGCAACAGCCTAGAGAACAATACCGTTTGCGTCAGCAGCGCGCCCAATGCGGGAGGGGTTCTCGGCGTTTATACCACTACGGGCAAGAAGATGAACGCAGTCGTTCAGGCATCACAGTACCTGGGGGTGCAAAACATACAGGGAAGCCTTTACGTGGAATTCCTTATGATATACGTGCCTAACGGCCCGAATGGCACCATAACAGACGCGCCTTCAGAGTTCTACAACTCGAATTACTACAAGGGCTTCATACTCGGAGACCTTCCTGGATTCAGGCAGGTATATCCGCTAAACGCAACAGGCATAAACTTCATCAATGGCACTTATCCTGTAAGGATATTCGAGCTCGTCAACTACACGGGGGGATTGCCTCCGGTTCCTGCCAAACCATCATGGATAACGAACAACGACGTAATGCCGTGACCGCAGGATCAGTCAGATAGCGTTAAATATTTTGATTTTGTTAAATCATTCAACGGGCTTGTAGCTCAGCATGGTTAGAGCGACGGTCTTATAATTTTAAACTCCAACATGGGGTTTAATCAGAGGAAAGCCGTAGGTCGAGAGTTCAAATCTCTCCAGGCCCATTTATGGTCCAGGAATAGGATGCATGGTGATGCGCTGATGGATGACGAATGCATTTTCTGCAAGCTTGCGAAGGATAACCCGAAAACCATCTTTGATGATGGGAAATGCTACGTCATACCCGACAGGTTCCCGTCAGAATTCGGCCACTTGCTGGTCGTATCAAAGGACCACCACGAGAACGTGCTTGCGGCCCCGGACGAAACAGTGGGGCACATGTTCATAGTCGCAAAGAGCTACGGCCTTAAAATGAGGGAAAGGCTCGGCGCAAGCGGATTGACCATAACCACAAACACCGGAAGGGATGCAGGGCAGATCATATTTCACCTCCACATACACGTAGTGCCAAAATACCCCAAGAAGATAGAGGGGTTCGTGAAGCACAGGGAGCTGAGCGACGACGATGCCAAGAGGCTCAAGGACAAACTTAGCAATTAGTAAATTATCTTCTTCTCTGCGCCGCAGATCGTGCACCTGTAGATTATGCGCCTTTTGCTGCTGGCAATCCTCACCGACAAGCTGGCTCCAGGAACCAGGAGCGAGCCGCATTTCCTGCATATGTGCCTTTTTACCTCAATGCTTGGCTTAACCCTGTAGTGCCTGCTTATCTGCCCTATGAGCCTTACATACCTTTCGGAGAGCTCCGGGTCATCCTTGTATGCCTCTTTTGCAAGCGCGTACAGCAGCTCCATCCTCTCGAGCGCTATACTTTTGACGATTCCCGAATTCTTCACCGCCATATCAAGTTACTCCCATACTCTCGAGTATCTTGAGCATTGATTCCTCTATGTCGCTAGATTTCCTTATCGTTATAAGGTTGCCCGATATCTCGTATTCGTTGTCAGAAGGTATGCCATGAAAGAGGTTCACGAGGCGCAGCGTCTCCCTGTCGTCCGTGGAAAATGATACGCGCTTGTTCTTTATTATGTTGGCCCTTGCCGGTATCTTCGCGGCGTTGTTCACGCTCATTATGTACTTCCTGCTATTGTTGAATCCGATCATCAGGTCGAGCAGCGGCCTGTAATCATATAATTTATAGGATTCTATTCCCGTACCGTCTATGAGCACTATGCCGTCGTACTCCGACGGCGATATCTTGGAGGCGTGTATGTCCGGCGTGTAAACCGCGCCGTGTATGCCTGTGCACCTGTTTGATGTATAGCTTGATATGCTGTACTGTATGCCCCACTTGTCGAAAAACAGCTTTATCAATGAGACTGACTCATCCCTAAAATCCTTCGGCGTTATGATTATTAGGAATCTCATTCGAGAATCACATCAGTTTTCCATGTAAGGCGCAAGATAGTAGGACACATTCGCATCCCCTATGCTGTAGTCTATCTTTATCGGCTCCTCAGTCTTTATCGACAACATCATCGATGAGTTTGACGGGCATGCGCTTATCATCCTTTCCAGATAATCCAAATTGAACGTGGCCGAGGAAGACTTTGAGGTGTCTATCTTCTTTATGACCTCTGCATTGTTCATGTGCTCCTCCTCAAGCTCTCCCGCATCGCCCTTTGCAACGACCACAAAAGAATCCTTGTCAGTCTTGAACCCCACGTGCGTAGAAAGCAGGTTCGCATCCTTGAGTATCTCCTTCAGGGGATCCGACTTGACTTCCACTACGGAATCGAACTCTATTTTCGGCTCCTTGTCGGCGTCCTTCTTGACGTCAATCATTGGCAGCCTGTATCGCCTCCTGCTGTTCTTGCCTATGAACTCCACAAGAAACTTGCCGTTGCCCTCCTTCATGACGAGCTGCTCCCCGCTCCTTGAGCTGGCGAGGATCTTGCCGAAGTTTTCCAGGTTGAGGCCTACTGTAGAGGGCTTTTCTATTTCGTATTTTGCAAAGGCCTTGTTCGGGATGAAGAAGGATATCATGCTTATTCCGGACGGGTCCATTGCCTTCAGGGATATGCCCTCCTTGGATATCGTAAATGATCCCTCGTCTATCAGGCTTACTATCGAATCAACACAATTCTTCCAGTATCGTGCGTCATCTATCTTTATCTCAAACATACAATCACACAAATAGTCATATTTATTGTGCAGTAAAAGAATAAAAAGCCATGCGCTGGCATGGCAAAGGCTTATCTTCCATTCGGTGCGCGAGCCAGCCCTTATGTCTACTGCTGCTTCTTGTCATCCTTTTTCTCGTCCTTGGGCTGCGCCTTGGCACTCTCCGGCTCCTTCTGCTTTCCAAAATTCTTTCCGTTAAGCGCGAAATAAGCCACTATCACAAGTATTATGATGAGCACTATTGCTCCGCCAACGACAAGCGCCGTTTTGTTGCCGTTCGACGAGCTGTTTTGCCCGGTTTGGTTGTTGGATTGCTGCGTTGTTGTGGGCAAGGCGGTTGAGCTCACTGTCGAGTTTGCCGTTATCGTAGATGGCACTGTGGAGTTTACCGAGTGCCTGTTTGCTGTGCAGTTGGCCGGCGAGGAGCCAGGCTTGAGCAGGTATGTATTGAACTGGTACGCCCCATTCTGATGATATGATGTAATGAACTTTATTGGCATATAATTGGGCTTTGAGACAGTGACATTCCAGCTTCCGGAGCCAAGGAGTAGTATATATCCGCCTGTCGAGTTAGTTATGTTGGTGGTGTTGCTGTTATATGGTGCCGAAACCACTGCGCCCACGATCGGATTGCAAGTGCTGCCGTCTATAACATTACCGTAGAGGGTGAACTGCGATGCGCCTACCGAATACGACAACGGTAGAAAATACGATACAAATATACTTGCTACTAAAAGCAACGAAATTGACCTAAACTTATTATTCTGCATAGTTTGTACACCTGCTTATACTTTAATTTACACGAGTCCTTTATAATCCTTTTCATTTATTTTGGAAAAATCACTCTATGCTTTTCTAATGGCAAAAATGCCGCAGTTGCAGCGATAAACAAAGGAATATATCACTTTCCAAATCAATTATAATGGGAATTGAATGAATGGCATACTAGCGGCAATAATAGTGGTAGTTGTTATAGCAATCATAGTGATAGGGTATACTGTATTCTCTGGCAGGCAGTCTGCAATATCCACCACGACGGTGCAAAACCAGCAACAGAATACTAGCACTTCAGCGTCCTCGATATACACATCAACGATAACGGGCAACAGCACCAATTCCACCATGCCTTCCAATAGCGAAAACAAGACAATTACGATGACCCAGGTAATATCGACGCTTGGAACTGGCTGGACAGCAGCGGCGCAGTACAGCTACGGCACATCCAACATCACGCTCCCTTACGGGCCCCAAAGGCATGTATTAGGTTATGGGATAGCAAACTTCAGCAAGGGCGGGACGTTCCTATCCACTGAATGGATAAGGTTCGCGAACGGCAGCAGTGCCATAAACTACATAAACTCCACGTTCAATCCTCCATATCCTATTTCCGAAAGGCAGATGGGGAGCTCCGGCAACGCCACGTATGTGCTGTATTCCGGCGATTCAATAAACAACGGGCAGGCCGCACTGACACTTGGGGCATACTACAAAAACTATGCTATACTCATAATAAACAACGGAAGTACATTCCCAAAGGCGCAGGCAGAGCAGCTGCTGAACTACCAGGTTACGGATCTCAATGTTACATAAAGGCAGTATAACTGCTATGGCTTGGCGCTAAAATCACGGGGCTGCCGAGATTTGAACTCGGATAACCAGAACCCGAATCTGGTAGTCTGCCAGGTTAGCGTACAGCCCCAAAATAAGCTTGTAAGTCAACTGTTAATAAAGACCTTGTTCGTTATCCCGAACCTTCCCCTTTTTATTATCTCCTTGTTCTCAAGGCTTTTCAGTATCCTATGGATCT
The DNA here is from genome assembly GCA_028866575.1 of Candidatus Micrarchaeota archaeon. Lineage (NCBI taxonomy): Archaea > Nanobdellati > Microcaldota > Microcaldota archaeon. The sequence continues at coordinate 78,986 of JAGWHU010000001.1, forward strand.
TCACTTTCGAGAAACCGGACTTTATCACAAGATCCGATTGAAGTGCGCCATCAGGATACTCCCTTATTAGCTCCATTATCCTCTTTTCAGTATCGTTCAGGAATGCATTCAGGATCTTCTCCTTGTGCTGGATAGCCCTTTTCCTGTTGCTTTGCACCATGTTCCTTTGTGCCGTGAGCTCGTCTATGTTGAGGAGTTTCAAACCCGCCATTATCAGCAGTATCCCTCCTACGAGCGGTACAAGGAAAGAGAACACTATCCTGTCAATGTTGCTTCTTACGTATGCAACGGCATGGGACGAAAGCATGCCCCCTGAGAAGACGAGAACGTCAACCCCTGTAATCAAAGCCGTAACTATAAGGAGAACGCCTACGGATGCGGCAATCATCGCAAAGTTCTGTATACTTTTATATTTGGATCTATGCTCCATGACAACCAAGCTGCTATAATGATTAATAAACTTATTTTTATATATAGTTAACATTTGGCAGATATGAATTAAATGAACAGCAATATAATCCTGAAGCAAAAACAAATAAAAATACTTGTCGCGCTCAAGGACAATTCACAGAACTGGTACATATCGACGCTTGCAAAGGCCTCAAGCACCACGTATGTCCACGCGTGCAATTTCCTTGCCACGTGCGAGGCGTTGGGGATAACATCCAGCGAGAAGCACGGCAAGCTAAAGCTCATAAGGCTTACTGAAAGGGGCGCGAAGATCGTAGAACTTATAATCGGGATAAATTCGCTGGTCAACTCGCAGCAGGAGCAGCAAAAGCCCGCCGAGCAATAAACCGATCATACCAACTCTATCAGGACTCTTTTTTTTATCGCATTCAATACATGTGCATAATCCCTGTAATGGGCTATTGTGGTGAGCGCTATGGTGTACTCGCCAGCGTCGGATCCTATGCTGCTGTATATGCCGAGGCTAACCTCCTTCTGCTCGCCAGGCTGCATCTCCCCAATCCTTATCTCCCTCTGCTTTGATACGACCATCTCGTCAAATCCGACTTTCCCTGCAGATTCCGCCACCACTGAGGTTAGCAAAATATCCTTTGTGAGGTTCTTTACCTTTATGTTAAGCGTTGCGGAGCTCGCCTTCTTTGCGTATAGCCTATAAGGTATTAATTCGGTGGATACGCTGTAGGGCGGCCCCTCTGTTATGCCTTTCGCTGAATCTTTTTTTCCAAATATGTTCAAAATTCCCATAGTATCCACCAATGCTGATTATTTCTATTGTTTGAAATCTTTATATACTTTATTATTGTATATTAAGTAGGTCAACTACAGGTTGTAGGACATTATATGCCTATAAAGTATAATCTAACGAAATATGATATACTCGCGGAAAAAATTCACGAACTTTCACAGAAGAGAGATACGCCATTTAGCAAGGACGAAGAACTTCTAAGAGCAAAAGCAATACTCATAGCATCTTTCGATTCTGCGCATTCATACCAGACAAACAAAATAATAACGAGCGGCAATGTCATAGAGCTGCTTAATTCTGATTACATAAAAATGGAGCATGCAGATGCGCGCTCAACGAAGTGGAGGAACGTTAAAAATACTGACATAGAAGAGGTTGCCCACACAAACATAAACGGGACTTTTCCTTTGTGGCTGCGCTCCATATGTGCCGACAGGGAAACCTGTGAAGGGTACAGGTATGCATGGGGAATGCTGCAAAAGGAATTCGCTGCAGAATGCGATGGCATAACATTGCAGAGGCAGCAACACTAATTAATCTACTAAATTCCTGTACAACATATATAAATAAATTCTCTAGGAACTTTAAACTGATAGAATGCATAAAGGCGCACATAGGGGGCACGGCGGATTTGTGACTTGCGACATCCTGAGAAAATCAACAAGTCACATGAAGGAAAGCATATCCATTCCGCTAAAGGATGAATATGCAATAGAAAATGCCCCAAATCCGATATCAGAAACCATAAAATCCGTAAAAAGGCTGAATACACCGCACTTTACGGATTTCCTGGATGGGATCAGGATAAGCCTTAGCAGTACTGAATTCAATAAGCTGGCGGATTACGATGCGCTCCAAATCTGCATCTCGAGCCCAGAAGGCGTAAAATCGACAATATCCAACGCGTACTACTATGCAAATAAGGGTGATGTGAGAAGCTCCACAAGCTGGTTCCATACATACGTGCACAGGCCCATACTGGAGATGGTATTGGAAGATCTTGGAAGCAAAAAAAGAAAAGAGGATGATATAAGCATATTCTTGAACGAAATCAAGCCATTCCTAATCAAAGAAAAATTATTGGCTGCCGTGGGGACCGGGCCGGAAATCAGGGAGAGAACGCTGTGGAATGACATAAGGGTGCAGTTCGGGGATCATTTGGGGTTGCAGGTAATCGACAACATCGAATTCCTCAGGAAGGCAAAGATCATACCCCCGTGAATTACAGGATTCATCTTTTTGCCCTTGTTATTACTTCGAACCCGTCCTTTGTTACTATCACTTGCGCCTCTGCCTGGGCAACCATTCCACCGCTGGCCTCAACAAGGACAGGGCTGGGCTCTATTGCGCCGCTTCTTACGAGCTCTGACACCGCGGCATAAAGCCTGAACCTGGAGCCGACAAGATTGCTGAACCAGCGCACGGCAAAAGGCTCCTTGCTGTTGTTCTTCTCTATGTGCTGCAGCAACGCCCTTGCTTCCGAAGACCTTACCTGTCTTGAGCCGCTATCGGCATCATAGCTGTAAATCTCGCAAAAATCACCGTCGACTACCAAACCGTCTCCCGTAGTGAGGAATGGCTCTATTGCAATTACCATGCCCTCCTCCACTACCGTGAAGTCACCGTTGTCGTAATTCGGTATGAACAGCTCAGCATGCAGGTCATGCAAACCAATCCCATGGCCTCCGAGGTTCTTTATCGGCCTGAACCCGTCAGATTCGGCACTATCGGCTATGGCCTTTCCTATGTCGCATACGCTCACCCCATGCCTTATCATGCCTATCGCTTTGTCAAGGGATTTATCCGCAGCCTCTACCATCTTTGCGTACTTGCCTGATAAATCTACCGTTATCGCGCCGTCGCCAAGCATGCCGTTCTTCTCCCCGCCGAAGTCTATCTTGACTAGATCATCGTTTGTGAATACCGATTCATCGCTCATAGAGGGGGTATAATGGGCAGCCTGTTCGTTTACCGAAAGATTTATCGGGAATGCAAGGCCATAGCCTTTGTCCCTAAGGAATTTCTCGGCAGATTCCGCAACTTCAAGAAGTTTGGCCCCGGGCCTGACAAGATCTGCCGCATAGAGTATCGCCTCCGAGGAAATTCTTCCGACCTCCTTTATGGTATCAATCTCCTCCGCGCTAACCTTTGTCAAAGAAACACCAAGAATATATGAACTGCACGAAACTTTAGCAATCTTACTATGGCTGATTATGTTCTTATAACTGCGTTACAAATTCAATAAAACGGTTACAATACCCATGGGATGCACTTGGAGGAGGAAATAGGCATACAAGGCATGCGCGGATTCGCAGCAATAATGGTCATGTGCACCCACATAGCATCCGATCTCCCCCTGTCATTGATATCTGCACCAATACTCATAATGTACTCGGGATATTCTGGCGTAGAGCTGTTCTTCCTTATCAGCGGTTATATCCTGATGCGCAAGTTCCAATCCGAAGATTATTCGGTAAAGGGCAGGTTCAATGCCCTGAAGTACTACATACGCAGGATCTTCAGGATATGGCCACTTTATTTCATAGCGATACCGATATTCGCGCTTGCATTCTCAACAAACGTGGCATGGCAGCAGTATTTCTTCATACAGAACTTCTTCCCTCAGACGTTTAGCATGACCCCGTTATGGACCCTGGTAATCGAAGAGCTTTTCTACCTGGTTCTTCCCTTGTGGGTGATAGCGTTCCGAAAAAATTGGCTTGCGTCTTTCATCGGGATGGTCGGGTTCAGCATCGGCTATATGGCGTTCATCGCATACGGGCTGCACATAACCGTTATGTCAAGGTACCTTTTCGCGCAGTTCCCGATGTTTGCAATATCATATGCGCTTGGCACCATAATAGCTTTGGGCAAGACCGTCAAGGTCAATTCCCTGCTTATTGTTATACTTTGGTTGAACTTCAGCCTTATACTTGCTTTCAGCGAAGTTTCATGGTTCGCCCCGGTAATATTCTCATTGATATACTTCCTGGTCCTTGCAAACCTGCGAAACTCGAAATTTTTCACCAACAGGGTATCCCATTTTCTCGGGAGCCTTACGTACCCGATATACATATTGAGCGTTCCTGTGGAAATCGCCGCGGTAGCCGTTTCCGGCCAGCCTAACTTTTTCGTGTGGATACCTCTGACCGTTTTAGGGACTATCGCGCTTTCATATGTGGCGCACAGGTATTTCGAAAAGCCATTCATAGGGTTCGGCAGGGCTATGGAGCGGACTTTCGGGATTGCTTAAGGGAAATGCCCTTCTAAAGCTTCCGCTGCGTTCCAAGCCCCTTGAGCTCCTCCTCGCTGAAATTCAGCTCCTTGAGTATTCGCATAGTTGCCGGGAGCACCTGGTTGTTTATGTAGTAATCCGCATCGTAGTCCCTTGCAAACTCCTCCAGCTCCGCCCTGTCTGATATGCTGCTGCCGTGCCTTGTTATCACATAGCTTATCACAGCGCCTTCAAGGTCCTCCCTTTTCTTCTTCCCTTCCCTTACTGCCTTTCGCGCGGCCCCAAGCTCCGGGGATTTTACGTCGTATCCGTCTATGCTCTTCCTTAGTTGCGTGCTTATCGCGAGCTCTTCCAGGGGCACGTTTCCGTCCCTCAGCTCCTTAACCGCATTTTTCACTATGTCCACTGCTTTCTGCGCGTCGCCCTCGTTCAGTATCGTCTCAAGGACCTTCCTCTGGGTGTCCCTTGCGATCCTGGACCAGTCTCTCCTGACAAGCTCGAATCCGCGTATCTTTATCCTGCCCGTTTCTGATATCAGCGCGTACTTCTTCTTTGCACCTGAGACGCTCTTCTCGGTTTTCTTGCCTACGAAGACACCGCGCTTGTAAAAATCCTCCAGCTCCAGCTCCATTGATTCAGGGAGCTTGGCGTTGAAATCCTTAAGGAATTTCATGACGTCGTCCTTGGTCTTGCCCTCCATAAGCGCAACTATGCTATCCGTATCACCATAAATGGGCTTCAGCCCGAACTTTTCCGCAATGTCTATGCTCTCCTTTATATACTGCCTGCCGAATGCTGTGACGCTGGCGGCGCAAGCCCTGGAGTACCACCTGGATCTTGGATAGCCAAGGTATCCATATACGGAGTTGGACACTATCTTCAGCGCCTGGGATCTGGATCCTAGGAAAACGTTATCAGGATCCTTCTTGTACGCCTTTTTCACCTCCGCGCGCTGCTCTATCATCTGCTTCAGTATCAGCGGAACTATGCTCTTCCTTTTTTTGTCGAAACGTATGCCGTTGGGGGACTCATAATACTCTTTGCAATCATTGCAAACGGATGAGGGGTCTATGTTGTAGGCGATTATTATGGAAGGGTACAGTCCCCTGAAATCAAACATGGCGAGGTTGCTGTAAATTCCCGGCTCCGGGGTCTTAACGTATGCACCCTCAATCGGATTGGCAAGCCTTTCCCTCATCTCGATATCCGTGGGCTTGTTCGGTATTATCTCGTTGTACTTTACGGAATTGTGCATGAGCATGAATTCCACGAGCTGCCCTGTTGTGGAAACGCACACGTCCCCAAGTGCATCGTGCGTAAGCTTCGATAGCTCCACCATTATCGGCACGAAAGTCTCGTAGACCTTGTAAAGCGCCTCCGCATCCGCAAGATTGTAAGTCGCAAGGGTTTCAAGATCGTTGCCGCTTCCGTCCCAGAGCCTGAATATGTCCATCTTTTCCACGGCAAATTTCTTGTCCTTGGTTATTGCCTCGTATACGTTTTTCAGTGTCTTGCTGTTGAGCCTCAATATGTTCTCAGATGCGCCGACTATGGATATGAACTTTACTACGGTGTACATGTCTACGTGTACAATACCTGCAATCTTGACCATGTCCACCAGCCCGTGATTCTCTATTTTAGTGTTGCCCTCGAACCTGCTCAGATTGAAGTCCATCTTCAGCGCCCTTGCCCTCTCCAGAAGGTATCTTATGTCAAAGTTTGCCGAATTGTACCCGACCAGAACATCCACGCCGAGCTCCCTTACCCTGTTTACGAACGAATTTATCATCGACTTTTCGTCATCTGCAACTTCCACGAAAGGGAGCCCTATCTCCTTGAACGTTATGACGCCCTGCTTCATGCTGCTCTTGCCGCTGTTGTAAAGGTAGCTTATCATGATTACGGGATCCTTGCTTGCCCTTGGCACGCCGAGGGGGTTGTACACCTCTATGTCAAAGCACATGACATTCAGGTCTATCGGCGAGTCGTCAACCGCATCCCCTATCGATTCAAGAAACAGCATCCCATTCTCCTCCCCTACCTCCATGCTGTAGTATATGAGTGGCACAACCTTTTTGTCTACGGAATACCTTTTTGCGAAGGGTATGTCATACTCATAACAAACGCCGTACTGGGACATCGCTGAGCTGAGCTTGGGCACGTGCGAAGTGCTGCTTACGAAAACCTGGTACGCGTTAACCTGCTTTCCCAGCACGGAGCGCTCGGCCATCAGGACCTTCAGGGCCTTTATGGTCCTTCCGTTGTCTACTGTTGAAATGGACCCGACAAAATCCTCATCAAGCTCTTTCGACGGGACGAGGTAAAAATAGGGCTTGAAAGAGCGATCAAATACCTCGTAGCACTTTCCGTCCTTCCCTTTTACTGTCAACCTAAGTACGGACTCGCTTTCATTATTCAGGTAGTCTATGTTGAAAATAGCCCCTTCTAATCTCTTGGATCCCATTATCTCACTAAGTCCTAAAACTAGCAGGAGGCCACATTACGGGCGCACGTGCTGCCCGTATTACTTGCTCTCCTGTATCTTAGTTGTGCTTATTACCAAGGGCGGTATCAGTCCGAGTGAATATGCCACCAGCGTGCCCGTAGCGCTGCACCTGAAATTCAGCCCGTTTATTATTTCCTCGGCAAGCTGCACGGGCAGGACGTGGTCCTGATTCCACTTCTTGAGCACGCTGGCCACTTCATCCTTAGATTCGGTTACCTCGACTAGCCCTGTAAGCTTTATATGGCCTATATTCTTGGAATCCTTGTTATCGCCATCAAGGTAGTCGGCCTGGAACGAGTAGTCCACATTGAGCTTCGTCCCGTCGGCGGAAACCTTGTCTATGTTTATGTTCAGCCTCGGGAATCTTTGCTTGGAAAGTACTTCAGAGGAATTTATCTTGCCTTCTACATTCAGTATTGAGAATCCTGTTATCATGCAATCACTTAAATTATTTTAAAAACAAAGTTATTTAAGCCTGAACGAAATTAACTTGGTAAGGACAGCCACGGGTGGCAAAATGGAAGCCGAAATAAGGAGAAACAATGCATTATCCGACAAGCCTTCCAGCTCCTCCGCTTTCAGGGATAGGGTAAAGAGCAAAATTTCCCAGATGGAGGGAAATCCCAAAATTAAGGCTACCATATCTGCTGTGAGGGTAACATACTTCCACTCGTCCACAATAGCGCTCTATGCGATCCATACCGGCGTTACGCCCAACAACCTGTTCACAAACAACCCAAACATGCACCTGCTACAGTTCGGCGCGCTATCAATGGGCACCGTAATAGCAACAATAGCTGTTTCAAGCGCCGCAAGAAGGATGAGGGCCAGCATGCTTCCGAAAGACACCAAAAACGGCAGTTGATGCAATGCGTGATATTGCAAGCTGTCCCGCAGGCACTAGTTATTTATTAGTACATATGCAATTTTTAATAGGTGTAAACCTTGCAAAACCCAGCACTGTACGCTCTTGCTGCATTTTTGATTCTGGCAGGAATTATGGCATCAATGCCAGTTGCCAATGCCTCCTACACTGTCAAGAACCTTAACGTCACGCTTGTACTCAACACAAACACGAGCGCACAGGTTACGGAAGTCATAAGGCTTTCCATAAGCAACGAGTCCGTAAGCCAGTACTCTGTGGACAGGGCAGCCCTCAACCTGACGCTCAGCGACTGGCGCGCGATAATAGGGCCCATAGTAACTGACCACATAATAAACCCCAACTCCAGCGTTTACAATTTCAAGTTCTTTCCCGGCCCGGTAACGCGCACCGGCAGCGGAAACTATGCAAACATAACGCTGCTGTACAGCGTCTCAAATGTGACGTTCGTAAACCGCATAGCGCCCAGGGAATACGAATACAAATTCAATTCCAGGATATTCAATTTCGAGCATGGGGTCAGCGGCGAGGTCCTAAACCCGAGCACCGAGCTCACCGTAATACTGCCGCACGACGGGAAAATAGTGTCTGTTTATCCAATACCTGACCTCCCACCGTACGCATTCACCACCCAGTACAAGAACGTAACCATCATATCATGGCTGTACGGTGAGCCGCTCTCCACGTTCACCCTCGTCTATACGATAAAGGAGAGCATGCCTGCTGAAGTCGAAGGGTTTTTCACCGCACTATACAACGGCCTGGGGATATACACATACGTGATAATAGCTCTTGCCGTAGTGCTTTCTGTGCTGTACATATATCGCAGGGCAGTGATTTGAGGAATTAGTGGCGATACTTTTGCATGAAGATGAAAAAGCTGTACTGAACTTGATAAAAAGGGAGAATACCGGCGATCCAGATTACATAAGGGATAAGCTAGGGATGGACAGGGATTCCCTGCTCCGTGCGATAGAGGGCCTGATCAAGGCCAACATGATAAAGGTTGACAGGGACACTGGCAGGACTGCAAGGCTCACCAGTGAAGGCAAGAGGTACGTAAAGAAATTCCCTGAGGAGGCATTGGCCGAGCTCCTGAGGAAAAAAGGCGGCAGGGAAAGCCTGGCATCCATAAACAACAGGATAGGGATAATATGGGCGAAGAAGAATGCCTGGATAGAAATCGAAAAAGGAACCGTCATACTCACTGAAAAGGGAAGATCCGCATCGCAGGAAGGTTCGGATTACAAATACAGGGCCCTGCTCAAAGAGTTGAATACCTCAAAGAGCGAGGAGAATACCGAAGTAATATTGAAAAGAGATGCTGATCTCGCAAACGATCTTAAAAACAGGAACCTGATAGAAATAACGGACAAGGGCAGGATAAAAGAGATACATGTCATTGAAGGCGCAGACGCATCGGGATTCCCGGAAGACGAAGGGATAGGCACGCTTACAAGGGAAATGATAGTCAGCGGAAAGTGGAAAAAGGAGAAGCTGAGGAAATACGACATAAACTCAAACGCCGAAGCGCTCAACCCTGCAAGGCCGCATCCGATGCACGAGCTTCTGGACGTCATAAGGTCCGCATATTTCAATCTTGGGTTCACCGAGGTATCCGGCCCCATAATAGAATCCGCGTTTTGGAACTTCGACGCGCTGTTCGTGCCGCAGGACCACCCCGCAAGGGAGATGCAGGATACCTTCTTCCTCTCCAACCCTAAAAAGATAACAATAGAGGACGTGGAGCTAATGCACAAGCTGAAGAGGGCTCACAGGAAAAACTGGAAGGACCTGTGGAAGGAGAGCGTAGCGCAGCAGGCGCTTCTCAGGACGCACGCAACAACCGTATCCGCGCATTACATACGCAAATTCGCGAGCAGCATGGAAAGCAGCTATCCCATCAAGCTTTTCTCTGTGGGCAGGGTATTCAGGAACGAGAGCATAGACTACAAGCATCTTGCGGAATTCTACCAGATGGACGGAATAATAATAGGCGACAACCTAACTTTCTCCAACCTGATAGACACGCTCTCGAGGCTGTATTCGCAGTTGGGTCTAGAGGTTAAATTCAAGCCTGCGTATTTCCCGTTCGTGGAGCCCGGGCTGGAGATATACTACTACGACGAGAAGAAAAAGGATACCATAGAACTTGGCGGCGCAGGCATAATAAGGAAGGAAATAACGAGGGCAATGGGCACGAACAAGACCGTTCTGGCATGGGGGCCCGGCGTTGACAGGCTGATATTCAATTTCATGGATATAGACAGCCTTCTGCACCTTTACAAGAACAATGTAGGATGGCTGCGCAGCAGGCCTGAGCTTAAATTGTGATCACATGTCAATTGTTATGTTCGAGCTGGAAGACCTAAAGGATTACGGGATATCAAGGCAAAACATACAGGGAATAGTCGACAGATTCGGGATGTCGCTTGAATCGCTTGACGAAAAGTCTGCAACTATCGACATAACCCCGAACAGGCCTGACATGCTTGACCTGACGGGCTTCGCAAGGGCCGCTGCCTTCCTTTCAGGGAGCAGCGTGCCCAGGGAGAAGCATTATTCAATAAGGAACGGAACAGCAATGAATGTCAACGTAACAAGCGCGGTGAAATCAAGGCCTTTCATAGCCGCTGCTGTGGTAAAGGGCCTGAACCTGAACGGGAACAGGCTTAAGTACCTAATAAACTTCAGCGAGAAATTCTGCGAGACCTACGGCAGGAAGAGGAAGAAAATAGCGATAGGGCTTCACAACCTCGATGTCATAAAGGGCGACCTTGTCTATGATGCTTCACCCGGCGAAACTGAATTCAGGCCCCTCGGATCTGATTCAAGGCAAAAGTTCAGCGGCATAATAAAGGAGCACGAAAAGGGCTTGCAGTATTCTAGTGCATTGGGCAAGAGCAAGCTATACCCCTGCCTAAAGGATTCTTCCGGAAACGTGCTTTCACTGATACCAATAATAAACTCCGAGCTCACCAGGGTTACCTGGACGACAAAGAATCTACTTGTTGAAATAACTGGAACCTCCTTGAGCGCAGTTGAGGGTGCTATAAGCATGTTCGCATGCTCGTTCATAGACATGCACGCGGAAGTATACCCGTGCGGCATAGTGTATCAACGCAAGGCCAAGATTAGGACAACTCCAGCCCTAGAGTACAAGCACCTGAAGCTTAGGAGGACGAAGGTCGAAAAGACCCTTGGCGTCTACCTGGAGGAGAACAAGATGGTAACTCTTGCTAACAAGCTTGGGCACGTGGCCGCCAAGTACGGCAACTACACGCTCATATACTCGCCGCCATACAGGCTTGACGTTTTCAACGAGCAGGACATAGTGGAGGACATAGCCATAGCCTACGGCTACGATAACATAAAGCCGGTACCTGTGCTCGGGTTTTCCACAAGCCTCCCTGAGGAATCTAAGGAAATAGAGAACAGGCTCTGCAGGATGATGCTGGGCATAGGATTCAGCGAGGCAATGAACCTTTACCTGACCAACGAGGAGCTTAACTTCAGGAATGTCCTTTATGAGGAGGAGCCGGAATCCACCATAAAGGTTGCATATGCAAAAACGGAGTCGATAACAATGCTTAGGACGTCACTGCTGCCACACCTTATGCAGAACCTCGGCAATTCAGTTCACGAAAGCATGCCCCAGAAGCTGTTCGAGATAGGCAAGGTATTCCGCATAAGCAAGGGCAACCCCGTTGAAAATACGCACATAGGTATAGTCAGCGAGCACTCAAGGGCAAACTATTCCGAGATCAAGGCAGTAGCAACTGAAATACTGAGGTTCCTGGGTTGCAAGGATTACAGGATAACCGAGCTCCACGACAAGTCATTCATAGAGGGAAGGGCTGCATCCATAATCGTAGGAAAGGAGACAATAGGGCATTTCGGCGAAGTAAATCCGAAAGTCCTGAACAATTTCAGGCTGGAAGAGCCGGTAGTCGCAGCAGAGATACTTATTGACAAATACATCGGCAGGGGCTCACTTTAGGAATCTCCTGCAGTCATTCAGGCCCTTGGCAACGGGCTCGCCGCCGAAATCTTCCCTTGAATGGGCGCCTGTTATGACCCCTATGGCGTTTATCCCTAGTCTGCGTGCCGCGTCCACATGGGCCTTGGAATTGCTTATGAATGTCAGCTGATCCTTGTCTGCCGAAAATTCGTCCTTGGCCTTGCCTATCGCGACGCCTATTACGTCGGAAATATGCATTCCGGAATCCCCATATGCTCCCAATTTGAAGTACGAATCGTAGTCAAGGCCCGCCCTTTCGAACATGTTTCTCAGTATCCTCTCCATCTGCCCCGAAGCGGAGCCGATCACGTAGTCCCTGCCCTTCAGGTAGCTAAGCAGGTCCTTTGCGCCGTCAACCAGGATTGCCTTGTCGTGCCCGGCTACATTGTAATGCGCATACGGCAGCTCCTGGAGGAAAAGCTCGAGCTTTGCCTTTATTTCATCATCCGAAAGGCCGTTTTTGGAGAGTATGCCGTAAACAGTTTCCTGGACTGTGAATCCCTCGTATTTCTGCAATTCGACTTCAACGGTAAGGCCGTAAGAGTTCCTTATGGCCTCGACGTAATACTGCGAGACGTCCTTCCACTCCCTTATGAGCGTGTTCTCCGTATCAAAAAGCACAACCTTTCCCACCATTGGCAAACACTGCATGTTTTAGAAACGGGCAAAAATCAGACGCCGTGGAACCAGAACCCTTTTTCAGTTTTCTTCTTCCCGAATATCCTTCCGAGAAGCGTAGTCTTTGCAACTACCTTCTTGGGCTTGTAGGAAGGGTCAACTATGGGCACCAGTTCGGGATTCTGATCGAGGTATTCCTCGCGGAATTTCCTGAACTTCTCCTGCTTCTCTATCTCTCCCTGCTTTAGCTTCTCCTGCCAGCTGGCCCTCATCCCCTTCCATTCCTCCGTTGTATAGCCGTAAGGTACCCTTTCCCTTATGGATGGCGGCGTATATGCATAGGAATAAAGGTCCTTGTAGTAATCGTAATCCTCTATGCTCGTTTTTTCAATTTCCGTGTGGATTCCCTGCTTCTCGAGGAAATCCCTAAGCTCCTCTATGCTTATCTTCTCCTTCATGTTGTCTGCATCCCTCGGATTGTAAAGAACAGTTATCTTGGACTTCGTGAAGTCCACCGTGGCCTTTATCACCGGGTCCATGAGCATGAGCCTGTACTGCAGCCTCGCAGCATGGGGTATGTCTATGAGCTCCTCCTTCTTCAGTCCGGTAAATACGGCCTTCTTTATGATGTTGTAGGGAACCCTGAACTTCTTCCCGTCCTCCATAATGTACCCGCTGTACTTGGAGTTGGTATCCTCCTCCTGCTTTATGTTGTAATCAAGATTTCTGTGGTCCATCGCAACCAACCGCCTTCAGCACCCGCAGTTACCTCCGCATCCGCAGGATCCTTCATGTGCCTCACCTGCATGTGCCCCGGAGCCGCATCCGCACTCCGAATCCGCCTTGCCGCAAGCGCATGACTCATCCTTGCCGGAAGGCTCAGCCGCCTTGGTTTCGCTGAAATTCACCTTTGTTTCAGTTGACGGTGCTCCCTTCGGTGCGCTTGTCATTACCACCTGCATTTCAGGCGCGTCGAACTTCTCGTTTGCGAAGTTCCTGACATGCTTGCCTCCGTTAACCGGCAGCTCGAAGTAATCCACGAGCTCACCGTACGTCTTCTTGTAGAGCTCGCCTTTCTCCAGCTCCTTTACGTTCCTGACGTACTTGTCCTTAGCGTATGTCCATGCGTTGTGCGTTTTCTCCCATTCCTTCGATGGTATGCTGTACTGCTTCTGCACCTTGTCCCTGTAAACCTCCGGAAACACGTTGAACGTGCAGAACGGAAGCACCTCCCCGTCCGGCATCGCGTAGTGTATGTCGCACTTCTCTACCCTGTGTATGTCATACGTGTATTCGTCCTGGAAGTGCATCATTCCCAGGAAAAGCGTCTTCATCTGGAACGTGCCCATCGATTCGAAGTTGTGCTTCAGGAGCACCGACATGAGCAGCTTCATGAAATTGACGCTCTTCGGCTGCTTCTTCTTGTCTATGAACCTGTTGATCCCGAACAGCGTCTTGACTGCTATGAGCCTCCTCTCGAGCTTGCTCTTGCCCTCCATTTCGTTTACAGCCTTCTGCAGGTGTTCAAGCATTCCCGCAGCATCAACGAATTCCGTTATCGGTATTATCTTGCCGTCAGGGTCTATGAAGAGGTAGCATCCCGCACCGCAGGCGAAATGTATGGACAAATCGTACTTGAACTCGCCCGTCAGCGCCTCTATGAACTTGTTTATCCCGCCTACATACGGCACAGAGAACCAGTGCTCCTTCCTTATCACGCCGTTCGTCTGCTCCTCTATCAGCTTTATCGCCCCGGGGATCGATATCCTCTGCTTCTCCCTGAGCCTCGTCGGCATCCTCCCTACAAGTGATACCGGCTGGAAGTTGACTGCCCTTATTATGTCTATGTTGTTTATCGCGAAGTTGATCATTGCACCCAATTCGTGGTCGTTTATCGTCCTTATTACCGTGGGCACAAGGACTATGGTGCTGCCTGCCTTCCTTATTGCATCAAGAGTCATGGGCACCTCCCAATGGTTCTTCGGATTTGCGCGCTTGCTTACGCCGTCAAAGCTCATGTAAAGCGTGCTTACCCCAGCATGCCTGAGCTGGTAAGCCATATCGGGGTTGAGCCCTATGTTTATGCCTGTGGTGTTGAGCTGTATCTGGTCGAAGCCGACCTCCTTTGCCGTCCTGACTACATCTATTATCTGCGGATGCATCGTAGGCTCCCCTCCCGTTATCTGTATGGCATTGGCTGGTATCGGCTTCTGGTTCCTCAGGTTTATGAATATCTTCTTTATCTCGTCAAGCGTAGGCTCGTATATCGGCTCGCCCTCCTTTGCATAGAAGAAGCAATACCAGCAGCTAAGGTGGCACCTGTTAGTTATCACCACGTTGGCAAGACCTGTGTGCGACTTGTGCCTCTCGCACATGCCGCAATCAAACGGGCAGTTAGCGCCCTTCGTCTCGGTTATGTAGTTTGGATTCTCGAAGCCCCTTCCGTAGTAGTTGTATCTCCTCATCTTCATGTACATGTCGTAGTCTTCCCAGTATTTCTCCACAGTCCACTGGTGCTCCGGGCAGAACTTCCTTATCATCACGTTGTCGCCGTCCTTGTATATTATGCCGTTTATTATCAGCTTGCACTCAGGGCAAACAGTCATCGTCTTCTCTATTATGGGCATCTTCTCTATTTCTTCAAGGGTCCTGTGATAAGGCGCAAGCACCGGATCCGATGTCTGAGATTCCGAAACGCTTATCTCCGGCCTTACGCTATTAATATTAACGCTTATGCTCTCTACGACCGTCCCGTCCCTGTGTTGTGGGCTATTCGGCATATATATTCACCAATAACGGAATTGACCTTTGGAAAGTATTTAAATACTATCTGCTTATTTTTTTACTTTTTTTCAAAAATTGCAGCGCATAGACGACATAAAATACCCGGCAAAAAAGCAAATACAACCAATATATAAAATAAATTATATAAATCAAGCCGAACGTTTTCCTTACTTCCTATGCCCTTGCCCTGATGCGCCCCAATGCCGCATCAACAAGCCTGCTATCAGAGGCCACGCTGTCAATTATTTTTGCCGTTTCAGTCGCCCCTGCTCCTCCTGTTATTGCCTTTACTATCCTATGCTGCAGGTTATCCGCCATTATCTCCTTAACCAGGCCTTTCGTTTCCGCAGAATACCTTCCAGTGAGGTATTTGCTAACAGATGCCTGCGCCACGCCGAGGATTTTGGCTATCTCCGTCTCGCTCATCCCATGCTCGCTGCTCAGGCTCCTGGAAACGGCTATCCTTAGCGCAGGTATGGTGAGCTTTATCGCCTTCTCGCAGTTCTGGTACATTCAAGCACTTGGAATGGCTTACATAGCATTAGCATATAATCTATGCTGATAAAGGATTATTAACCTTATCATAGTAAAATCTATCATATCATACAAATGGTGTTAAATTGAGAGGAAAAGACACGTTAGTTAGATGCGAGTCATGCGGAAGGACTGTGCCCCACAACAAGGCCATAGCATATGAAAGGGGGATAAGCTTCAGCACCGAGACAAGGACTGCACAGGACGTAAGGTTCTTCGAAAGAAGGAAGACGTACTACTGCATAAGCTGCGCCAAGCACAGGGGCATATTCGAAAAGCTCAAGAGGAAGGCCATAGAGAAGTCCAAGAGGGACTTCAAGGTTTAAGGTTTAAGCTTCAAGCTTCGTCCCTTGTGCATTATCGCAAGGGAAAAGAGGGATGCGCAATGCCGGACGATCCAAAACCCGCGGGCAATAATGCCAGCATTCGCCTTTCGGGAAAAGGCGGCAGGGACGCAGCAATGGGGAAAAAATGCGTGTTTCACCCATGGCGCTCCGCGTATGCCGTCTGCGCATATTGCCATAGGCCCTTCTGCTTTGAGGACATCGTTGAATACAACTCCGGCCATTATTGCCTTGATGATATAGACAGGGTGCTTCCAACGCAGGCATCTGCGCGTCCCTCAAAATACGGAATATACATGCTCTCCGGGATAATGCTGGTGCTCGCGTTCCTCGTGTTCCTTTATGCGAGTTACGGGCAGCTCCTCCAAATGCTCCAATATATCGGAAGCGCCAGCCTCATCGCGTCAATCGGTACATACATATACCTGCTATCAGAGGCCGTACTGATGGCGCTGGGGCTTGTATCCGGCATCTTGCTGCTAATGCAGTCAAGGAGCGGCGTATACATCGGCGCAGCGGTTTCTTTATCGGCACTCGTAGTGTTCAGCTACATGCTAATCGGGGCGCTTGACGCGTATTTCATAATAATAGACATCGCCGCATCGGTGTCCCTCGCCACGCTCATTTATTTGGTCATTTCAGGTCGGCGCGGGGAGAAGGCCTCGCCGCGCAAGGAAACTGTAGAAGACCGCCTATTGAAATGGCCGGAATCCGGAAGGTTCTGATAGGCAAGCCTAATCTATCCTTATCACGTCCCCAATCTTCGGGGCGTATGCGTCGTAGCCCTCAAGCTTCAGGCTTTCAGATAGGGCCGCCGCATTAGCGCTGTCCCCGTGCACGCATATTATCTTTTTGGCCCCGCTGCCTTTTGCATATTCATGCAGCTCTTTCATTCCTGCGTGGGCCGACATGTCGTAATAGTGCGCGGGCGCACTTATCCTCATTTGCCTGTTGTTTAACATCACCATGCCGCTTTCAAGAAGCATGCGCCCGTTGCTTCCCTCTACCTGGTATCCTGTTATGAATATCCTTGAATTCTTGCGCAGCCTTGTTATGTAATCAAGAACCGGCCCGCCGCTCAGCATGCCCGCTGTTGTCATTATTATCGAAGGGGAGTTAAGTGCATCGCCTCTATCGAACCTGTCCCTTATAGTCATGGATTCGCCTACGGCCTTCTCCAGAAGGCCGTGGTTGCTTATGTAGTCGCTGTTCTTCAGCACTATTGCGGTTGCGGCCCTTGCCATCCCGTCAACGTACGTGTATTGCGTGAGGTTGCTCTTGCACAATAACGAGAGTATCTCCTGGCTCCTGCCTACCGCAAAGACCGGAAGAAGTACGGTGCCATTGTTGTCAAGCGTCTCCTTTATCTTATCAACAAGGTCCTTGGCCAGGGATTCCTTGTCGGGATGCTCCCTTGTCGCATATGTGGACTCTGTTATGAGCACGTCGCATTCTACTTTCTCCGCGCCCTTGTGCAGGTACTGCGGCAGCATCTTGAAATCCCCAGTATAAAGAACGCGCTTGTTGTCTTTTGAATTTTTCCTCTCGATGAGCGCCATCGCGCTGCCGCATATGTGCCCCGCGTCGAAAAACTCTATACCGAGGCCGCCTATGCTTGCCCTGGAATGATATCCCAGGCTCATGTACCTGTGCATGAAGCTCGATATCTGCCTCTTGTGGAACCTCTGCTTCATGTGCTGCTTCTTTGCTATGTTCAGCGAATCGTTCAGCAAAAGCTCTGAAAGCTCCAGCGTCGGCTCGGTTCCGAACGCTGGGACCATCATCTCGTTGTACAATGCCGGTGCGTATCCGCTGTGATCCAAATGCGCATGGCTCAGCACCAGCGCATCGATCTCGGGCATCGCAATGGGATAATCTATCTTGTGGTTCAGTTTTATCCCGTAATCCAGCATGAGCCTTGTGCCGTCCGTTAACAGTATTGAAGACCTTCCGACCTCGCCGGCGCCCCCAAGAAACCTAAGCTGCATTATCGATAGCACCTACATAGTCTAATTGGGCAAAAATGTTATAATACTGTGCGCGGGAAACGCTATGCGACCGACAAGCTAATAAATACATTTACTTATTATACTAGATAATTGGTGCGTTCATGCAGGACAATATAAATTTCATAGACCTAGTCGCATTGATGCGTATAACTCCCGATTCGACCGTTGAAAGGTTCGGCGGGCTCATAAATTCATCATTCTTCGACGCCTCAAACATACTGGGATCATTGAAGCAGAAGGGGCTCGTTGATTTCGTTACATCATTTCCAAGCCAAAGCTCAATATCAGTCACTGAAAGCGGAAAGCAGCTCATCACCGAGGCCCAGGAAAAGGCCACGGTGCC
Source organism: Candidatus Micrarchaeota archaeon (assembly GCA_028866575.1). Taxonomy (NCBI): domain Archaea; kingdom Nanobdellati; phylum Microcaldota; species Microcaldota archaeon. The sequence goes on from JAGWHU010000001.1 coordinate 97,479, forward strand.
GTTTGACACATTGGACATGGAAATCCTGGAGCAGATATCAAGTGGGAAGCGCACGCTGCAGGATCTTACCGCTGTCGTGAACGTGACTTCCAAGGACCTTGCGCTTCATCTCCACAAGCTCTCCGTCCAGCAGTTCCTGGCATACGAGCTGAGGAACGGGAACATGATCGTCACCTTGACCGAGAAGGGCTTCCTTAGGGTGCGACAGGGCATGCCGAAAGCGGAGCAGCAAGCGCAGGATGCCGCAAGCACGCAAGCCAAGGGCGACAACGAGCAGGATGCCGTTCAGCAGGACGGCGCAACAAAAGGCCCAGATGAAACCGGTCCTGACGTTGCAGGGCCAGAAACCCACGGTGCAGAAAGCAGCCAGATGGATCCGGCCCAGGCGTTCCTGAAGCAGGCAACCCTGCAGATCGAGCACGACACGGAGGTGAAAAGCATAGAGAACAGGATCCTCAAGGAAAAGAGGATGGACAGGCTGATAGTGCTTGCTATAATAGTGGTAATAGCCGTGCTGGTCGCGTACCTTTACATTCTTGGGATAATCTGACCCTGATATTCATGCTCAAGCAAGTGAATCGATGGAACTAATGGATTACGAGAAAGCTCGTGCCTTGCTTTCTAGATACGGCATAAAATCCGCGCAAGCCAAGTACGTGAATTCAGCCGAAGACGCGATCGCATTTTCAGGCGGGGAGCCGATAGTGCTCAAGGCGATATCCCAGAAGGCATTGCACAAGACTAAGAACAAGCTTGTGGCCCTGGACCTCTGTTCAAAAGCGGAGATAACAAATGGCTACAATGTATTGGTGGGCAGGGCAAGCGGGTTCAAGCCATACAGGATTCTCGCCCAGAAAATGGTGGGCAATGGAATCGAGATGATAATAGGGGGCAAAATGGACGAGCAGTTCGGAAAGATGTTGCTTGTGGGCCTTGGCGGCATATACGTGGAAGTTTTCAAGGATTTCTCATTGAGGCTGTGCCCTATAACAAAGAGGGACGCGCAATCGATGCTTGAGCAGCTGAAGTCCATGCCTGTCCTGGCGCCGAACCCGCAGAAGGCCGGAATGCTTGTCGAGCTGCTGATGAAAGTGTCGAGGATGTTCGAAAGCAGCGAAATAAAGGAGCTCGACCTCAACCCAATAATACTGCATGACGATACTTATGATGTCGTAGACATACGCATAATCAGATGAATGCAAATTGATGCCATGAAAAAGGGAAACAGGAAAATAAAATACGCCAATCTCGAAAGCATAATGCACCCAAAATCAGTCGCAATAATAGGGGCATCCGAGAATCCTAGCAAGGTAGGGCACATAATACTTCAAAACTACATAGATTCAGGCTATTCCGGAAGGATATACCCGATAAACATAAACGCTACCGGAAAAATAATGGGCATGAAGGCCTACAAGAGCGTGTTGGAAGTTGGTTCTGGGATAGACCTTGCTGTGATAGCAGTTCCTGCGCAGGCCGTCCCTAAGGTACTGGAGGAATGCGGCAGGGCGCACGTAAAAGGCGCCGTTGTCGTAAGCGGCGGGTTCGCGGAAGTAGGGGAAACGAAGCTCCAAGACGAGCTCGTGCGCATAGCCAACAAATATTCGTTGCCTGTAATCGGGCCCAACTGCCTGGGTGTCATGGATCCTAGGTCAAGGATAGATACCCTATTCCTTCCTACGTTCAAGCTGGACAGGCCCAAGATAGGCGGTGTCAGCTTCGCGGCGCAGAGCGGCGCAGTAGGGAGCTCGGTGCTCGATCTCATAAGCAACGAGGGGTTCGGGCTCGCCAGATTCTTTTCCTACGGGAATGCTGCGGTGGTTGATGAGACTGACATACTAAACTACCTTATGTACGACAAGGAAACAAAGGTTGCTGTGCTGTATCTCGAAGGTGTAAAGCGAGGCAGGGAATTCGTCGAAACCGCAAAGAAAATAACCGCGAAAAAGCCAGTGGTTGTCATAAAGGGAGGGGTAACGGATGAAGGCGCGCAGGCCGCGCATTCCCATACTGCTGCGCTTGCAGGCAGCCACGAAGCATACGAGGCGATATTCAGGCAGTTCGGATTTACTATAGCAACGGACATAAAGGACCTGTTGAATTTCGCAAAGATATTCGACACGCAGCCGCTAGTAACCGGAAACAGGGTGGCGATAATAACGAACGGCGGGGGCATAGGCGTGCTTGCCACAGACGCGCTCTACCAGAACGGCCTGGTTTCGGCAAGCCTCTCAAGCGAATCCAAGAAACTCCTGAGAAAATCAATGCCCCCGATAGTCAACGTGAGACTGCCATTGGACATGGCCGGAGATGCCGATGACAAGAGATTCAACGACGCGCTCGAAGCTGTCGGGAGCGACAGGAACGTGGATGCGGTGATGGTTCTTGCGCTCTTCCAGACCCCCGGGGCAGATTCGAGGGTTGCCGCAACCCTGATAAACTACGGCTCCAAGATGAAGAAGCCCATGATCGTTGTGAGCATAGGTGGCAAGTACACCATGGCGCACAAGGAGATGATGGAAAACGCCGGGGTTCCTGTTTACGGGTCTCCCGGAGACGCAGCGAAGTCATTGGCAGCGCTCATAAACTACGCGAAATACAAGAAGGGTGTTTGATTGTCTTCGCAGAAAAGGATAGATGACATTATAAAAAGGGACAAGAAAATATTCCTTACGACTACCAGGTCCCCTTACAATTTCGTTGCGGATCGCGGGGACGGCGACTATGCATACGACATAACGGGGAAGAGGTTCATAGATTTCACCAGCTTCATATCAACATACAACCTCGGGGTCAACGGCAACGCCGAAATAAGGCGTGCCATAAAAATGCAGGTTGACAAGCTGACGCACTCAGCCTTTACCGATTATTATTCCGAGCTCCCTGTGCTGTTCGGCGAGTCCCTGATAAAGATGTTCCCCAAAGGATTCGGAAGGATGTTCCTTTCAAATTCAGGCACCGAGGCTAACGAAGCAGCGGTGAAGTTCGCGAAGATCTTCAGCAAAAGGCAATACGTCATTTCATTCTACAACAGCTTCCACGGCAGATCTGCCGGATCGCTGGGGCTGACAGCATCCAAGTCTGTCCAAAGGGCCCACTTCGGGCCGTTCAACGGGGTAATACATGCGCCATACCCGTATCCGTACAGGTGCCCGTTCAACCACGGAATGTATAGCTGCGGCGAGGACAGCATAGAATACATAAGGAACTACATATTGAAGAAGGAGGTTAAGCCAGAGGAAGTCGCTGCGATAGTGTTCGAGCCCATACAGGGGGAGGGCGGCTACATAGTGCCCCCAAAGGAATTTTTCAAGGGCCTGAAGGAGCTTTCAACTGAGAACGGCATACTGCTCATAGACGACGAGGTCCAGTCAGGTTACATGCGCACAGGAAAGTTCCTCGCTTTGGACAATTTCGGAATAACTGCCGACATATACACAATGGCGAAGGCACTTGGCGGTGGTCTTCCCCTTGGCGCCACAGTTACAAGGGGCAGCCTTGGAGACATACCTCAAGGAGCGCATGCAAGCACCTTTGGCGGAAACCATGCATCTGTAGCTGCAGCATACGCCTCGCTGAAATACGTAACTAGGAACAAGAGGAAGCTTGAGATTGAGGTAAGGCGGAAGAGCGGGATTGCATTCAAGCGTCTCAGGGAGATGCAGGAAAAGTACGACATGATAGGCGATGTTAGGGGGCTCGGCCTGATGATAGGGATCGAGCTGGTCAGGGACAGGAAAACGAAGGAGCATGCGATAAGGGAAAGGGAAAAAATAATCAAATCCGCATTCAATAAAGGCTTACTTCTCCTCACATGCGGAGATTCAACGATAAGGATAATCCCTCCGATTACAATAAGCGAAACTTCGCTAATGGATGGACTTGATATACTGGAAAAATCGATAAAAGATGTCTCTTAGGCGCTTATTTACGCGCAGTCAAATTCTTGGGTTGGTCTGATCCTCGTTGGAGCTTTCCATCTGGCGTATGAGCTTTCCTAATCTCTCCCATGCAATCTGCTTTGCGTCCTTGCTTTCAACTTCGGAACTACTTGTTTGGGGCTTTCCGTACAACCTATGCATCTCGTCAAGTTTCGTTTCTAGGCTTCCGGAGCTTGGCGCAGGATTCTTCGCCGATTGCCTTTCGCGCATCCTCTGTCCGTCTATGTGCCCTATCAGATCCATTTCCCGGGTTCTCATATTCCTGAATCTTCTCATAAACTGACCTATAATTTATGACTAATCCTAGCATAATATAAAAATCTTCCGTTTATTGGTTTATTGGAAAGACTGAACCTATCGTCATCTTTTCTTCGGCTTGAAGGAAAGTATTTCACTTCCGGCGCTTTCAAGCTGTATTCGCGCAACATCCTGCTTTCTCCTGAAGCCATTCAGAACGGCCTCTGCAAACCTTACGCTTCTCGTGCTGTCATATATGGTGCGCATGCTCCTGAAGTATTCGTCTGCCTCGTCCACCCTCCCTTCGCCAAGGGATTCGAACACCTCTCTCTTCAATTCGCCCATAACGTCCATAAGGCCCATGAGGTACGACTCCTGATCAACCCCTGTCTCTGCGCAGGTTGGTATTTCATGGTTGAGTTTTATCCCAAGAAGTATCCTTGCCTCTGCATACTCCTGGTATGCCTGCTTCGCATTGTGTGCAAACGCAGGCGCAAACTTCTTCAGCTCCTTTACCATGCTTAAAGTGGTACTGACTATCTTTGAGGCTGATTTCGCATCGTTGTTGTGGAGCATCGTTATCGCCTGGGCCGAATTCCTTATTATGTCCCTCACGAGCGCCATCACCCTGTCGAAGTCCTTCTGCTTTTGCGTAAGGTGCTTTGTTATGGATTTTATATCTGAATCTAGCTTTGACATCAGATCACCTGAAGGTTTCTCCCTCCCCAGAATATATATTGCTGCAGGTATCCTAAATATCTATTGTCCCAATTTTTTTCAACGAACCTGTGCAGATCCTTTATCTTCTTGCTTCTGCCCTTGAAATAAACCCTTTCCAGGGTCCTTTTGACCCATACGTCTATGGGGAATGCCTCCATTTTCCCGTAGCCCATTAGCGCTATGCAGTCAGCAACCTTGTCGCCAACTCCGCTTATCCCCATAAGCTCCTCCTTCACCTCATCGTAGCCCTTGCTACTTAGACTGTACAAATCGATGTTGTTGGTGCAGTATTCCGCTGCTTCCTTCAGGTATTTGGCCCTGAATCCTGTTCCGCACATCCTGAAGTCCCTCTCCGTGAATGAAAGGAGGTCCTCGCTCCTCGGGAAGCCCCTAGCAACTACGTTTCCGTTTTCAACTATGTCCGTTCCGAATTCCGCAATGAGCTTCCTTACTATGAGCCTTATCCTTTTGACGTTGTTGTACTGTGACATTATGAAGCACAACGTAGTCTCCCAAGGGTCATTCAGCGTCACCCTCATACCGCGATACCTGTGTACCGAGCGCGATACGAACTCGTCAGTCGCTATCCTCGAGTAAATCTCGTTTATGTCGTCCTTCAGCCTGAACCTCTTCTCGAAATCCTTCCTGGAAAAAGGGGCATTGGGCTTGTCAAACCTAACATTGCAAGACCTTCCATTTCCGTTGAAGGTGAAACTCACGAGCTTTCCATCGCTTGCATAGCCCATGGTGCCTTTTGCAAAATCATAATCCGCGTGGAAAGTAAGCGGCTGCGCGCTCTCCACAGTATGCCTTATATCAAGATCCCTTACTTTTAGCAATCCGGTGGCATGTATGCCCAATCAAAGCACCGCATCAATCTGAATAAACGCAGCTAGTCCCTGAAATCAGGAATTCCGCAAGCTCTTTCATGCTTTTCCTCTCCTGCTCTCTGCTGTCCCTGCTCCTTACGGTCACGGTATCATAGTTCTTGGAATCCTTGTCAGTGCTCTCGAAATCAACTGTTATGCAGAACGGCGTGCCTATCTCGTCCATCCTTGCATACCTCCTGCCTATCGAGCCGGAATCGTCGACAAAAACCCTCGTCCTGCTCTTGAGCATGCCGTAAACCTCGTCTGCCTTGGCCTGCAGCTTTTCATCCTTCTGCAGCGGAAACAGCGCTGCGCTGAAGGGCGCAAGCCATGGCTTCAATTTCAGGACCTTCCTCTCACCTTCCTCATCATAGAATACATCGATGAGCATCCACACGTTCCTGTCAACCCCGAAGCTCAGCTCCAGGACATTCGGCATTACCCTCTTGCCGTCTATCGAAACAGACAGGTCCTGGTTCGAGCCCTTTGTATGCGAGCTAAGGTCATAATCGCTCCTGTAATGCAATCCTCCAACCTCCTTGAATCCCCCCCAGCTTTCAACATCCACCTCTATGTCCATATGCAGCTTGTTGTAGAACGCCTTCTCGTCGCCGCCCTTCTCGAGGAAACGTATCCTCTCCTCTGGGACTCCTACAACTTCCCTGTAAAACGTGTGTATCAGCGCCATGTGGTATGCGTAGAATTCAGGGACCTCGTAATTCTTGACCAGCTCGGATGCAGAAATGACCTCCTGCTTTTTGGTCTTGTAAGGAACCACAGACATCCTTACGTCTTTGAACTTCCCGAAATCCACCGGGAAATTCTCCGGGTCGAAAAATATCTGCAGCTCTGCCTGGGTCAGCTCCCTCATCCTGTACAGGCCCTGCCTCGGCGATATCTCGTTCCTGTATGCTTTCCCGATTACAGCAAGCCCCATCGGGAGGCTCTTGCGCAGCACGTTAAACTCCCTGAAGAAGTTCAGGTAGGCTGATTGCGCTGTCTCTGGGCGAAGGTAGCCCTTGTCGGCCTTTTCAGGACCCAAATACAGGTCTATCATCATGTTGAACGCCTTCGCAGGAAGGAACGTGCCCTGGCATTTCGGGCATTTTACGCCATTGCTTTTTATCAGCGAGTCTATCTCATCCGTTCCTGCACCTTCCGATACGCTTACCTTTGCATCCGAGAGCATGACATCGGCCCTGTAATACGTGTGGCATTTGGAGCAGCCGACAAGTATGTCGTTGAACCTTGCCGCGTGCCCCGAGGCTATCAAGGGCTTTTCGGGGAGCATCGTGGATCCCTCTATCAGGTAGTAATCCCTGTTCCCCTCAACAAAATATGACAGCCATTGCTGCTCGAACCTTCTTTTCAGCAGCGTGCCGAGATGGCCATAATCGTATAGGCCCGCAGCCCCTCCGTATATCTCCGCGCTGGGCCAGAAGAATCCCTTGCTTTTAGCAAAAGCAGTCAAGTTGTCCATTTTCATGATAAAACCGCAGAATGCAATCTAATGGTTTGGCCGACAAAGAATTAATATTCCATTTACCAGCCAGTTATATAGTATTATTTATCATATAATTATTAAAGGTGTTATTCTGGCAAAGGCTCCATTCGAAGAACTGCGGGAACGAATGATAAAGAAGGCAAAGGAGGGCATAAGGAGCTCGTACACCAACGAGGAGCATGCACTCATACAGGCGATAAACGCATATCTGGAAACGAGCAAGTCGTACAACCTCTCATTCGAAAGGCTGAGCGAATGGTATGGGATATACTTTCCCGAGATAAAGATAGCCAACCCCAAGACGCTTGCAGATCTTGCAATGGTGCTCAACAGCAAGGAGGGCATAGACAAGGAGAAGATAAATTCCGTGATAAACGACCCGCAAAAGAGCGAATCGATATACAAAAAGGCCTCGTCAACGATAGGCAGGGACATGAACGAGGACGAGCATGCGGCGCTGCTCGGGTTTGCCGGTATGAGCAACCAGATGTATGATGCCATGCTTCGGCTTGAATCCTACATAAAAACCGCATCGACTAAAATCATGCCCAATACAACATACCTCACCGATGAAAAGATAGCTGCGGAGCTGCTCAGCAAGGCAGGCTCCATGGAGCGGCTTGCAACGATGCCCGCGAGCACCATACAGCTCCTCGGTGCAGAGAAGGCGCTGTTCAAGCACATAAAATTCGGAAGCAAGCCGCCGAAGTACGGAGTGCTCTTCAAGCTAGCCGAAATAAGCAACGGTCCGAGGGACAAGCGCGGAAGGATAGCAAGGGCATACGCAACGAAGATAAGCATAGGGCTCAAGGCGGATTTCTACACCAAGAACTTCATAGCAGAGAAGCTTAAGTCGGATCTCGAGAAGACCATAAAGAAAATAAAGGAAACCCCAAACAAGGGCCCGAGCACCAAGCAAAAAAGGGAATTTAACACTAGGAAGCCGAGCGCAAGGCCGAAGTGGAGGAAGAAGTGAACTGCGCCTGCTTCGGGCGATGGCCTTCAGGTTCTGCTCCTGCTCGCTTAAGCACAACGCCCATATAATTTAAACATTCAGTGAATAATAGTATCATGGCAAAAAGAAGGAAGTCACTACCACACAAGTGGATTCTAGTGGTCATAGTTATCGCAGCCCTGCTAATCGCTGCGGTTGCCATACTGGACAGTTACAGTATGCCCTACATTAAGCCCTCAAGCTTCAATTCAAGCAACGTATCCAATTCCATGAAGCTTTCGCTTACGATACCTCACCAGACAGTGGCATACGGAAGCAACGTCTCAATAGAAGTCAGCCTCTTCAACACTGCTTCGCAGGCATACAACATATCAATACACGGCTACTATACGCAACCTAACACGATAACACTGGGTTCAACGTCTCCATGCGGGGACTGGGAGATGCCACTCGGAATAGCCCTGTTCAAAGGCCACTATAATCTGAGCGAAATAAGCATCGGCACAGGTGAGCTGCAGCTTTCAGAGCCTGGTGTATATTTCGGTTGTCCTGCAGAACTGATCGCCACATCATACTACTTCTGGCCTCACAGCGATAACGCAACGGTCTACATACTCACAAGCGGAACGAACACATCCAAGTACGCAACTCTGCCCATACAGACCACTTTCGTAGTAGGCGGATACTGGAGCAATTCTACCCTTTTCGGGGATCAATATGCCTTTAACAAATTCCCTGTAGGCAACTATACCGTAGTCGCTGGTAATGGCTACTGGAAGCGATACGTAGTAGGATACTTCAGGGTCGAATAGCTACGGCCTAGCCTATGCGCCAGCGCACGCCCAGGCGCCCACGCCCCTTACAATTTAAATGATATAAATGAATTTATATAATTTATATCTCTATAAATTCATTTAAATGAATGTATAAGTGGTATAAGTACTTATATGCAAAAACAGGGCGAAAACCGACGATATAAAAATCCTTCTTGTAGGAGATGTGCCTGACGCACATCTTTTGCTTCGGGCGATGCCCTTCAAGTACGACCACAGTGCTCAACAGTCCAATGGGAATTTGCAGCATACATCGCATCCCGCAACGCTTAAATTGCTTAAAAGACAACACATACCGTATGGAACAGTACGATAAAGAGTTCTTGGAATACATGAAGACCAAGTACAAACTTACGTTGGATGAAGCAACAAAAGGCACAGAACCGCAGATAATAAAGTTTGCCATCGCATGGGATGTATGGAAGCAGGCAAAGAGCGCTATCTCCCAGAGGGAGCAAGACATATACGGATTCATGTCGAGAGATCATTCAAGACTTGACTACATTTTCCAGGAGTTCAGGAAATCGAAAAAAGCGGCAGAAGCAGAGCAACTCTTTTTGGAATTTAGGGCAGGCATTGAGCGCCATATAAAATGGGAGGAGGATATCCTATTCCCGCTTGCCAAAAAGAAAATGGGAGACGACTCGCCGATGATAGACGAACTGATAGTGCAGCACAACAGGATAAAAGCCGATCTAAAGGGATTGGCTGATAGCTTAAAAGCCAGAGATACAACCCTTGAGAACGACTTGGAGCAGTTGCTGGCAGCACACGATAAGATAGAGGAAGAAGACATGTATCCGTGGATAGATAATTATATCGATGATAAAGCAAAGAAGGAGGCACTATCAAGGATGGTATAATCCTCACGCTATGTCGTATTCCCGCTTTTCCTGCCGATTATCGTGCGCCATATGTTAACTGCGTGCAACAAAACAGCCACTATCATCACTATCAGCCCTCCCAGAATCACTACTGCCTCCTTCTGGCCTGTGAGCGCAACAACCTCGAATGCAATTATCCCTGCATTTAGGAGGACGTATTCTGCGATTATGACCTTATAATTTGCTCCGCTATGGCGTGAGACCCCAGGCACAAAAATGTATGAGACGCCAAAAATCAGCTGCGTGACGAAACCATACAATAGCAGTATAAATATTGGATCTCTACTTACAGTAATTGCGCCTGACAGGTTAAAAGCAAGAAGTATTGTACCAATTACGAAATACAAGAAACCCGTAGCTATGTAAAGCCTTACCATCTTGCTCGTTGCAGCAACATTATCCATAAACGCACCGATTATCTCTTGCAGACCAGTTATTTATACACTATATTCAGCCTGTTCACCCTTGCGCTTTTTGTCAGCTCATGAGGTTTTGAATTGGTCGGACTGAAGATGTGCCTGACATCCACACCCCTGACCAGAAGCGCATCTGCTATCAGCGATCTATGGCATCTCCAAGGTACTGCTTCTGCACACATTATGGCCGTCTGTCTTTTCTTTGCCAGGCTTATAAGCTCAATGAGGCTCTCCCTGAACTCGCTGGTCTGCATATAGTCTGCGAAGCCTCTGAACGACGCATTGTACCAGTACGTATTGGCTGAATCCTTCAACGGATGTCTGAGGCCTCCAAGTCCTTTCATATGCATGTAGCGTATGCGATGCCTTTTCAGACCGGCAGCTAACCTTTTCTCATTGAACTGAGGGTTGGCCCTGGACTTTGGTATTGTGCGTATATCTACCAGTTCTTTTATCTTATACGCATCCAGTAGTCCCATAAATTCACCGAGTTTGCGTATAGAATGCCCTACGGTAAATACAAGCAGCTTATTTTTAGCCATGTGTTGCCACCCTGTTTATCTCCCGTAACTCTCTAATCCTGACAAGCGCTTTTCCTCTTATCGGGAAGTGCATAACATACGCCTTTGAGTTGTAAATATCCTCCTGCCAGCCGAATCTGAAATCATCATTTCCTGTGAATTTTGAATAGGTTACCTTTCCTATAAAACAGACCACACTGGGCTTATTCAAGGAAACCAGCCGTAAAATTCTTCTTCTGCCGTTATTTTCTTCACCGCGCTTCAGCTGAGACACATCACGTGAAGGTCTGGTTATTATATTGGTAAAATTGAGATTATACACCTTCAGGAATTTTTCCCTGTATAACCGCCTTAGGTCTTTGTCATTTCTCAGATCCTCGATATCCTCATCTATTATCCTAGAACGATTCAGAAGGTACCAGAACATCTTGTTATTTGAAAAGGGAATGCCACGCCTGTATGATCCATGATGCGGATTTATTCCCACGAACATTATCTTCGCATTTTTAGATGTGACATAGCGTATAATGAAATCACCAGCAAACACCATTATTCCACGGCAAACGCAATCTCATACGACTCAGCATATGCCTCATGCAACCTACTACCTAATCATCAATATCCTGCAAATTCCTCTATCCTCACATCGTCTTCGCTGATTCCTGCCTTTGCCAGCATTTCCCTCATTTCGGATACCATCGCAGGCGGACCTGCTATATAATAGACAACTCCTTTGCCATCCTCATCTGAATATTTACGTATCATGTCCATGTTTATGTGGCCGTTCTCGTAACCTTCAACCTGTTCACGCGTCAATGAAGCTACCAGCTTGAATTTCCTGTTCTTCAGCTCAAATTCTTTCAGTTCAGCGATGAATGCCGCATCTTTCGCAGTTTTATTTGAATAAAACAGTATGATTCTGTTGTCTAGCTTGTTTTCAGTGGCATAAGCTATCATACTTCTCATAGGCGTAATGCCTATCCCTCCTGCTATCATGATGGCTAACCGTGAAGCGTCTTTGGGAAGCGTAAAATCTCCCATGGGGCCCTCCAGAGTCACAATGGTTCCCATGCTCATCTCTTTTAGGCTATTCTTGAAAGCTGTGTTCCTCATCCTGGTGGTGACGCATATGTACTCCTTCTCGTTTGGTGAACTGCCTATAGTGAATGTTCTTCTATTGCCTTCGTCATCGGTGTGCGGTGGGTTATTCAGCGTTATGTCTACAAACTGCCCTGCCCTGAATGTAAATTCCTTGGGCCTGCTGAACTTGAAGCCAATAGTATCACGCGCCACATCTTCCTTTTCCAGCAATCTTACTTCATATTTCGCCATATCACCGCCTATTAAATACGACTGGGCCCGAAAGCGGCGGGGGATAGCCGCATAATCCACCGCCTCGGGCGTGTGGGGGTGCCTACATCTTATGGTATTTCTTGTTGTGCTCCTTCAATTCGGATTCGCCATGCATCCTCATGTTACCGCACGGCACGCAAAGGTAGTCTGCGTGGTCCCCATGTTTCTCGGCCTTTATATCTATGCTTGCCATATTCTCACCTATTAAGCAGAAATCTCCTTAAGCCCTACCCGCTTCAAACCTACAGCTGCGGATCTATCTGGATCAAATATTGTATTACTGCAACGTTCGCAAGGCCTCAGCTTCGGCTGTACTGCTATATTGAAAAGGTAATCTAAGTTATACAAAACCTGACCGACAAACCTCTTACCTTCAGGAGTAAGATAATAGATTTGCCTATCTCTTGCTTCCTTTCCTTCAGACGAAATGTAGCGATTTTTCTTCAACTGCTTCAGGAACGGATACATCTGTCCAGGGCTCGGTTTACTGCCAAGTTTCTCTCCAAGCTGCTTTATCAGCTCGTAGCCATGTCTTTTTCGTTCGTTTAGCAACAGGAGAACAAACAGTCTTGACGTGCTCTTTATTTGTATCTCAGCCATAGTCCCACACTAATATATCTTCATTAGATATATTTAAATTAGTAATATCATAACTGAGTAATAAAGTAAAATCTGCGCTTGTGGGCCATCTAGAGATCGACTGGCCAAGCGTCATGCATCTAGACGCACGCCAATGCATGCCCACACCCTACAATTTATAATATAAATGAATTTAAACAATAAACCTTCTTGTAACTTCATTTAAATGAACGTATATCTGGTATATGTTCTTATACAGGGCAAAATATGCGAAAATCGACGGTATAAAAATCCTCCTTGTCGGAGATGTGCCTCACGCGCATCTTGTGCTTCGGGCGAAATGGGAAGCTTGTCGTCGAAGAACTTGGATTTTGTCGTCAGATGTTCGGTTTATGTCCTTTTTCCTGGAATCGCTCTTCCTCAAATTTACCATTTTTATGAAACATTATTATATTTCAGCGGGAATATAATAATGAGATAAAATGACTACAAAAATCTTAGATAAAGAAAAAAGTTTTAAGAAAAGGTTAGGAGTATTCAAAATACCCTATACTAATACATTTAAACCTGTGTTGGAAGGTTATCATTTTAAATTTACTTTGTTATTACCAATAAGCGAAGAGAAGAAAATACTTAGAAGACCGTTCGCTGTAGAAAAGTCTATCTTTACTCCTGCGGATCTTGATACTCTTGAAATGCATTTTGAAAAACATTTAGGAGGGTATACAAGTTTTAGATACAAAGTAAAATATTCAGAAGATGAACTAAAGAATATCCCAAAGGCGTTCCTACCTTTCTTGCCAGAAACACCTATTGGAATTCCGCATATACTAGCATCACCTACAATAAGAGGAGCATGGATTAATAAAGAGAAGAAAACAATAGTAAATAGACATGTAAGATATGACGTTTATACATTACGACACAATAACGTAATGGAATATTTCAAGAAATTAAGACGAATACTCGAGGAACAATCAAGAGAAAAGATAATAGTAATAGAACAGGCCGAAGTTACAATTGTACCAGGAATTTCTCCTGAATTAAAACCATTGTTGAGAAAAATAAAAAACTTGGAGAAAAAACAAAGATAAAAATATTTTAATATAGTGATATTATGAAGACAAAATCAAAATTCGAAGAAAAAGAATCAGGAATAAAAGACGAAAATACATATATGTTAATATTTCCTTCTCGAAAAGCAAGGATAGAAGGAAAAGAGGCAATGTCAGAAGCTGGAGGCATTAGACAAGGGGCATACATAGATGGAGAGCACGTTTCTATTGTTTGGGGATTTCAAGTAAGAGAATTAAATAGGCTCAAGATACCCTACCGTTTTTATACCGAATTATCTAGAAAAACCAATCATAACAATCACAGAATACTTAGGAAATAATATAGTTGAGCATACCAAAGACAGGATATAAGTATAGACCGATACGAAGGGAGATGGAATGATAAAATCTTACAAGAATCTAGATAAAATAGACAGAAGCCTTATAGACAGTGCAGACAAGATAGTAAAAAATGGGTACGACCCTTATAGTAAATTTTATGTTGGTGCTGCCCTACTCGCCGAATCTGGGGCTGTCTATACTGGTGCGAATATAAACACGTGTGCATATGCATCTATCTGTGCAGAAAGGATAGCGATTGGAAATGCAGTGACAAACGGTGAATATTTGTTTAAAAAAATAGCAGTCATTGCAAAATCCGACTTTAACGAAGTAAATGTACTGTCTGGTCCATGTGGGATATGCAGGCAGATGCTTTGGGAGTTTGCCGAATTGTCAAAAGGAGACATAGAGATATTGGTGGCTGACAGTAGCAAGGATAAAGTTTTAGTCACAACGATAAAAAACCTGCACCAATATGGGTTCGGGCCAAGATTGTGTGAGGGTGACTTCCAGAAGTACATAAGGAATGGTAACTCACATAAGCATTCAAAGCGTCAAACTGTGAAATCTTAACTTCATAAGACGAGAAGAATTTGATAGAATAAATAAGGTGCGGGCTATGAACAAAATGAATAACACCTGCTTCGGGCGATATTAAAACGGCTAAGAAACCCAGTCCAGGTCTATTACATCGTTGCCGAGATCGTTTATCTGGACCTTGTACTTGGCTATGACGTCGCTTAGCTTCACGAAGCCCACGTACTTCCCGTTCTCCTCCACTATTGGCATCCACCTGGAGTTGTTCTTGTGCATTGAGGACATGAGGTTGTCTATGTTGCTGGTCTGCCTTATTGGGGTCATGTTCTTCATTATCGACTTTCTGATGCTTCCGTTAACCTTCTTGTAGGATAGGACGCCCACGAACTTGCCTGTGCTTGTAACCGGTATCGAATTGAGCTTGTATTTTTTCATGAAGTCTATTCCCTGATCCGTGGTCGCATTTACGTCCAGGCCGTCCTTTATTATCAGGCTTTCCGATATGCTGTACCTCATCGCATCCTTGAGCAGCGGCTTCAGGTGCTCTATCTCGTGGGCTGGGGAAACCTCCCTGTTTTCCACCTGCGACTTGTAAAGGCTGCCGCTGCCCGAAATGAAATACGCTATGAACGTGGCTATCATCGCCGCGGCAAGAAGCGTCAGGCTTCCTGTCATCTCTATCACCATGATCATCACGGCTATCGGCGTCTTTCCTGCCGCGCCGAAAAGGCTTAGCATGCCTATTATGACGAACGGCGTTATCGAAGGCACCAATACCGGGAACATGATGTGCATTGAAGTTCCGAACAATGCACCAAGGGATCCTCCTATGAATATTCCTGGTGCAAACTCCCCTCCGCTTCCTCCCGAGCCGAGGGTGAGCCCTGTCGCGAGTATCTTTGCCAATGGCAGCATGAACAGCACCATCAACAGCGGGAGTCCGAAAGTCGGTATCAGGTTCAGCTGCTGGTTCACGAAAATCTGCAGCCACCCGTACCCTATGGCGATGGTTTCGGGGAACATTATGAATATCAATCCTGCAATAAGGCCGCCCAAAGCGGGCTTGAGGAACCTCCTTATCTTCAGCTTCCTGAACTTGTCGCTTATGTAGTGTGACGACTTGTAGTACATTACCGCATACAGGCCAGTAAGCAGGCCGAGTATGCCGAAGAATATCAGCGTGGTGAGGTTTATCACCCCCGAGTACCTGCCCAATATTGGCGCGAACCCGAAGAACGAGCAGAATATGGTGTAGCTTATCGCTGTTGCTATGAACGACGGGAGTATGGCATTCGCCTCAAAGTCGTTCTTATAAAGCACCTCTGTTCCGAAAATTGCACCGCCAAACGGCGCCTTGAACACTGCTCCAAGCCCAGCGCCTATCCCTATTACGAGCGCTGTCCTCCTCTCTTCTGCATTCAGGCCAAGGAATTCCCCTATGCTCGATCCTATTCCTGCGCCTATCGCCGAGCTTGGGCCTTCGTTCCCTGCGCTTCCACCTGTGCCTATCGTGATGACCGATGCTATGAACCTTATTACCGTGCTCCGCTTCTTTATCTCGCCGTTGTCGTTGTGGAATGCACTTATCGCGCTGCCGGTTCCTCCATAGCCCTCATCAGGCTCGAACGAATGCCTTATCAGCCCCACTATAAGGCCGCCTATTGCTGCTATAATCGGTATGAGCCATATCTTTGCATCAGGCGTGTAATGGTAGCTTATGGTGCCTCCCTCGCTGTAGGAGTTCGGTATGCTCAGTCCTATTATCTTGCCGAAAACCGAGCCTAGCACCGAGCTTACAGTAAAGAAAAACAGAGAGATGGTTAAGCCTACAACAACCCCTATGATAATACTCAATATTATCCATTTGGGGAGGTACGGCAAATCCCTCAGTCTTGTACGTTGCATTTGGTCGCCCTGCTGATAAACACTATATCTATGTAAAAAAAGATTTTAATGCTAGCAAGGGAAAACCAGCTATAAACTACAGGGATTAGTACATGCTCTCCAGCCTTTTTATCCTGTCCTCTATCGGCGGATGGGTGGAAAACAGGTTCATTATCGACCTAACCGTAAACGGGTTTGCAAAGTAGAGCGATGCTGTCATCTCGTTCGCATTCTTTACCGGCGTTGCGTTTGGCTTCTTCTCATATTGCTGTATCTTCTTGAGCGCGCTGGCAAGGTATTCCGGTTCCCTTATTATCCTTGCGCCGTTGGCATCCGCCATGTACTCCCTCCTCCTTGATATCGCAAGCCTGAGCAGCAGGGCGAAGAGCGGCGCCAGGAGCCCAAGCACTATGCCCACAAGCACCAGTATGCCTCCGTTCCCCCTCTCCTCCCCGAATCCGAAGAAGAACAGGTTCCTCAGCACTGCAGACATCAGCCCTATGACCCCTGCAAAAACTACCGCGAACAGCATGAACTGTATGTCATTGTTGTATATATGGGACATCTCATGTGCGATGACCCCCTCGAGCTCGTTCTTGCTCATCATTGAGAGAAGCCCGGTTGTCACTGCAATCGATGCATGGTTCTTGTTCTTCCCGGTTGCGAATGCGTTTGGGTTCGGGTCGTTTATGACATACACGTCAGGCATCTTTATCTGCGATGCCATGGCAAGCCCCTCTACTATGTTGTACAATTGCGGATACTGCTTTTTGTCCGCAATTTGCGCCCTTGACATCTTGAGCACGAGCGCGCTGCCGTACTGGTAAGATACAAAGGCGTAAAGCACTATTATCGCAATGCCGGCGCCGAATGCTATCGGGCCTCCGCCAAGCAGGTACACGAACAGGAAGACTATGCCGCCGAATATCGCGCCGAATGCGAGCATGAGCAGGATGGACTTTAGCTTGTTCCTATGTATCTCGTCAAAGAAGCTTGCCATGATCATCTCCTAATGTGCGCGTTTTGCGCAGTTCATTTGCCCTGGGGCTGCGCCTTGCGCTTCCTGCCACTTCCTTTCCTGGGCTGCTTCTGCGGTGCAGCTGGCGCTGCCTGTGCAGCGGCTGGCTTCTGCGGAGCATTCACGTCATCGAAGTTGACCTGCACCGGCTCAGCCGCTTCAGCCGGGGCCTGGAAGAATTCAGCCTTCTGGAAATGGAATGAGCTTGCGAACACGCTTCCCGGGAATGTCTGTATCGCGTTGTTGTAGTCAAGCACGTAGTCGTTGTACGAGGTCCTTACAAATGATATCTTGTCTTCGGTATCCGTAAGCTCGTCCTGGAGCTGCTTGAAATTCTGCGAGGCCTTCAGATCCGGATAATTCTCAGCCACGGCGAATATCGTCTTCAATGCCTGTGATATCTGGTTGTTGGCCTGCGCCTTGTCCTGCATGCTTCCTGAAACTATCGAACTTCTCAGCTTTGTGACAGTGGTTAGCACGTTCTGCTCGTATTTCATGTAACCCTTTACGGAATTCACAAGGTTGGGTATCAGGTCAAACCTCCTTTTGAGCTGCACGTCTATCTGCGCCTGCGCATCCTGCACCCTGTTCCTCAGGCCTATAAGGTTGTTGTACCCGCCTATGATTACAAGGACCACTATTATTATGACTGCAACAACGGCAAGCGCAACCCAGCCCAGCAAACTCAATAGTAAGAACATATGATTACCTTGGAGGATTTAATCGCTCCACCCAATACTATTTATGGAATTAAATCTTTTAAACCTGATGTTTTTGCGCAAATGCACTGCCATTAGACAAACGGCACAAAAACGCCGCAAAATCAGAATTCATTTTTATGAAAAAAGCAAAGATATATATGCTTTGAATGTAGGGTAATAGTACATTTTATCACTTGGTGGTAGGCTGAGCCACGGTTTCTATCGCTGTGGCATACTACCATCCAAAAAATCCGAAAAACAAATGATCGTTCATGAGGAGCGCGGATGCCAGCACTATCATAAGGACGGGTATAATCCTCTTTGTAATCTATCTGATACTGGTCAAGGCGGATCCGCTGATATCAATAGCGCTACTTGCATTCGCTTTCATAATGGACGGGGTTGACGGATTCCTGGCCCTGAGCGAGGAGAGCAAGGGAAAGATAACGCTGCGCATGTACGTAAGCTACTCCCTGGGGAACAAGAGGTACGCAAAGAAAATAAAGGACACCAAGAACGGGATAGAAAAGAGCGCAAGGTACGGACCAAGATTCGACGTCGCAGCTGACAGGATATCCGAATACTCCTTCTGGGCGCTTTTCACCTTTGTCGGGATACTGCCTTTCTTCCTTCTTGTAATAGTAATAATACGCCATTCTATAGCTGATGCGTTCCTGGGCACCAAGGGCACATCATCTAAGATGAAGACCGGAATAGCAAGCGCGCTTTACGCCTCAAGCATATCAAGGGCAGGCGTCAACGTCCTTAAATTCGTCACGTTCTCATACCTTATACTGGCATATGTTTCGTCATATCCGCTGTTGCCCGCATATGCGCTTAGCGCGCTGCTAGTGATATTCATAGTCGCAAGGGGCGCTGCAGAGGTGTACGAATCAATAAAAGATTGAAGCCGGGTTTTTCTGATGATCCCAATACTGCAGCTTGAAAGCGTTGCCATAACGACCATAACGTTCATACTGACGCTGGTGCTTACGCTGTTCCTCACGAGATCATATCTGAGGGGCAGGAAGGCCAGCAGCCTTTTCTGGAGCCTGGGCATGTGGGCGTTCGCAATAGGTGTCTTGCTCGAGATCCTGTTCGCAATAGGCATATACTCCGAGTTCCTGATGGCCTCGTACATATTCATAGTCGCCATACTTGTGGAGCTGCTGGCGCTAGGATCTATACAATTGGTGAACTCCAGAAGGATAAAGCTGGCATATTACGCATTCTGCGCCGCAAGCACAGCATTCATGCTTTATTCCGTAATCGTATCAAGGTTTGCCAACCTGGTGGTGAGCTACATAGTATACGGACTTCCCCCATTGCTGACGGTTTACGCATCTTCCTTCATAACCTTCCCGGCTGCTGCCATACTGGTCATCGTTGCATTGTCCGGATACCTAAAAGGCAAAAGCTACAGGCACCTAAGCATAATAGCTGGTGTAATACTCGTCAGCATAGCCGGGACGCTGTACATAGCTGCGTTCCCCTCCATGCTTTACATAGCGGAGTTCCTTGGCATACTCCTGCTGTGGGTGGGATTCTTCAGGCCCAAGGGGTAGCATTTAAATAACTTAATTCTTATATTTTAGAGTTTATCGGGGGTTAGATATGCAATTCTACTATTATAGCTTGTTAGCTGGTATAGCGTCGGTGCTTTTCGCCATTTACGCCGCGATGCAGGTGCTCAAGAAACCTGAAGGCACCCCTAAGATGCGCGAGATAGCGAAGGCAATCAAGGAGGGCGCGAGCGCCTACCTGAACAGGCAGCTGCAGGTCATAGCTGTGTTCGCGATAGTGCTCGGCATACTTTTCGGCATATTCCTGCCCTCTGGCTTGCAGATTGTTTTGGCATTCGCAGTGGGTGCGGTTGCATCTTACCTTACTGCATACTTGGGAATGAACGTGGCAGTAAGGGCTAACATAAGGACCGCAAAGAGCGCGGAGAACGGGGTAAAGGAAGCGTTCTGGACCGCAATACTCGGCGGCTCGGTCACCGGCTTTGCAGCAATAGGGTTCGCATTGGTGGGATTGAGCGTGCTTCTGATATTCCTCACCGTATCGCGCATAGCAATACTCATAGGATTCGGGTTCGGCGCCTCGCTAATATCCCTGTTCGCAAGGGTCGGCGGTGGCATATACACGAAGGCGGCTGACGTCGGCGCGGATCTGGTCGGCAAGACCGAACTGAACCTTCCGGAAGACGACCCGAGAAACCCTGCTGTAATCGCTGACAATGTCGGAGACAACGTGGGCGACTGCGCAGGAATGGCAGCGGACGTGTTCGAAAGCTACGCTGTCACGCTGGTAGCCGCGCTCCTCATTGCGGCCGCGCTTGCATCGTCAGCAGGATCCGCAACATCATTCTACGTTACAAACGGATTTGCATACCCGCTGTACGTTGCGATACTGGGTTTCTTCGGAAGCCTTGTGAGCATTCCAATCCTCGGGCGCTTCGGCAGGAAGCCGAACAAGGCGCTCTACATGGGCATGGGATCCGCTGTTATAGTGTCTGCGCTGCTGGATCTAGCGCTCGTATACGCGATGCATCTTGGAATGGGTGCATTCATACCTGTGCTGTCAGGTCTAATACTCGCCATGCTCCTGTTCTGGGTAGCTGATTACTATACCGGGAGCAAGAGCAAGTCCGTAATCAAGATAGCCAACGCCTCAAGGAGCGGCGCGGGCACCAATGTCATAACGGGATTGGCCGTCGGGCTCCGCAGCACCTGGATGCCTGTGCTTTTCATCGTGATAGCGATACTCGTGAGCTATTACACCACCGGGGTTTACGGGATAGGCATAGCCGCAGTAGGGATGCTGTCGCTTACGGCCACGGTGCTCACGATAGACTCATTCGGCCCGATAACGGACAACGCCGGAGGCATAGCAGAGATGGCATCGCTTCCTTCCGGCGTAAGGAAAGTCACGGACCAGCTTGATGCTCTGGGCAATACCACAAAGGCAACCACAAAGGCATACGCAATTGGCGGCGCAGCCCTTTCGGCAACGGCACTGCTGGTTGCGTTTGCGCAGGCCACCCACCTGACAGCAATCGACGCGATAAACCCCTCCGTAATGGTCGGGGTTTTCATAGGCGCATTGATACCATTCGTGTTCTCTTCGTTCCTGATGGAATCTGTAGGATATGCGGCAAACCTGATGGTGGAGGAGGTAAGGAGGCAGGTCAAGACGATAAAGGGACTTCTCCAAGGCACCGCAAAGCCTGATTATGCAAAGGCCGTAGACATAGCCACGATAAACGCGATAAAGTCCCTTGCAATACCAGAGCTCATAGCAATAGTAACCCCAATAGCTGTAGGGCTTATACTCGGAAAGGCCGCGCTTGGCGGGCTGCTTGTTGGGATGATACCTGCAAGCCTGATGCTTGCACTGTTCATGGCAAACGGCGGGGCCGCAATGGACAACGCGAAGAAGTACATAGAGTCAGGCAAGTTCGGCGGCAAGGGCAGCGATGCGCACAAGGCGGCAGTAGTTGGCGATACGCTCGGGGACCCGCTAAAGGATACCGCAGGCCCTGCACTCAACTCAATGATAAAAGTGGTGA
Organism: Candidatus Micrarchaeota archaeon; assembly: GCA_028866575.1. Lineage (NCBI taxonomy): Archaea > Nanobdellati > Microcaldota > Microcaldota archaeon. The sequence goes on from JAGWHU010000001.1 coordinate 119,399, forward strand.
GCACGATATCGATACTTCTTGCGCCGGTGTTCCTGGTGTTCACGCTCATACATTAAGCTGCGCGCCTGAGCTTAAGAAGTTCCTGCTCAGCAGTCGGATCTGGTACTGACCAGGTTTCCTTCAGTGTCCACTGAGTACCTGATCCACTTGTTGCCTTCCCCTTCCTCCTTCTTGAATACGTAGTTCTGGCCCCTCAGGAGCACCTTAACCTCAATCACGTCTGTCGCATTCAGGAAACTTTCCACATCGTCATCCTTATGGGTGACCAGCCTGCCCAACCCGTTTCCCTTCTTGTTTACCATTACCATTTTATCACTCAATCCTGCCTAACCAATCTTATTAGGCCTATCAAGATATATATTGGTTTTGTACCTACGCGATTGATCTGCGACATCATTCAAGGTTCTCTATTTCGATGTTGTCCTCCATGTTCTGCATCCGCTTCTTTATGCCTTCCTCTGTGTATTCCGGGAACTCAACCCCGCTCACGACAATCATCACCTTGAGCGCATCCTTCTGCATCTCCGGGTCTATCCTTGCGCCCCACTTCAGCATCGCCTCTCCGCTTATCCTTCCTGCTATGTCCTGGAAGACCGTCTCTGCCTCCCTGAGGGTAAGGCTGTCCCCTCCAACGATATTGACAAGCGCCTTCCTGGCGGTGGTGAAATCAGCATCGAGCATAGGGCTCTTTATCGCGTTTTCAAGCGCCACTACAGCCCTGCTTGTGCCACCGTTGGTCGCCATGCCCTCCCCGCTGCCTATGACTGCATAGCCCGAGTCCTTAAGCACCGCCTTGAGGTCTGCAAAGTCTATGTTTACCATTCCGGGCTTGGTTACCATTTCCACTATCCCCTTGGTGGCACCTGCAAGCACCTCGTCCGATACCCTGAATGCCATGTTCAAGGGCAGGTCAGGGGCAACAGAAAGGAGCTTGTCGTTGTGTATTATGATTGTGGTGTCTGTTACCCTCCTGAGCTTCGACAGCCCCTCCAGCGCGTTTCGCATCCTTGTCCTGCCCTCGCTCGTAAACGGGAGCGTAACTATAGCTACGGTCAGCGCCCCGGCATCCTTGGCTATCTGCGCTATCGTGCTTATGGACCCTGTTCCGGTGCCCCCTCCGAGGCCGCATGTTATGAACACCAAATTCGCGTCGCCGAAAAGGTGCCTTATCTCCTCCTTGCTTTCCACTGCCGCGCCTTCGCCGACCCTTATGTCGCTGCCCGCGCCAAGCCCCCTTGTCAGCTTCTTCCCGAGGAGCAGCTTCCTGTCGGCCTTCATCTTCACGAGATGCGCCGCATCGGTATTCATCGATACTAGGGTGGCGCTCTGGACGCCGATGCTGAACAGCCTGTTTATGGTGTTGGTTCCGCTCCCTCCGGTCCCAACAACAAATATCTTGGGCTTTGCGCTTTCAATAAACCGGAGAATCTCCTCGTCATCCGGGCTCAGGGCATCCATCATACCACCATTGACCATTAACCAATCGTCTTTAATATAATAAAACCTAAAAAGATAAAAAGGTATTATCCAAAACCCAATACAGTCGTCCTAGAGCCCATCATGCAAAAGCCTAAATTATCAGATTACCAATTGGGATATCATGCCAAGGAAAATAGACCCGAAAAAGGCGCTGTTCAGGAAGAGCGTGGAGCTGGGGCACGGCAAAATCCGCGGGTACGACTTCGAAAAGGGGTTTGATGCCGCTGGGTTTTTCGAATCCTACAAGGATACGGGCTTCCAGGCAACCAACCTTGGAAAGGCTATAGACCTGCTCAAGAGGATGCAGAAGGACAAGGCAATCATATTCCTAGGGTTCACCTCCAACGTGTCCACGAGCGGGTTGAGGGACATCCTCACCTACCTTGTTAAGGGCAGGAAGGTGCATTTCCTAGTTACAACTACGGGAGGCCTCGAAGAGGACATAATCAAGACCCACGGCAGCTTCCTGCATGGGTCATTCTCTGCCGATGGCGCCTACCTCAGGAAAAACGGGGTGAACAGGACGGGGAACATATTCATACCCAACGAGCGGTACATATGGTTCGAGAAGTTCATGCGAAGAATTCTGGAAAAGGCATATGCAAGGCAGAAAGCATCGGGGGAATTGGTGGATAGCGTGGATTTCGTGAAGCATATGGGCAAGGCCCTTGAGGGGCTCCCGAACCACAAGGAGAGCTTTACCTATTGGGCATACAGGAACGGCATACCCCTGCTATGCGTACCGCTGGCCGACGGCGCAATAGGCGACCACATCTACTTCTTCAAGAAAGAGCACAGGGATTTCGAGATCGGCCTTGCAAAGGAGGTGGAGCTGCTTTACGACACTGTTATAAATGCGGAAAAGACCGGGGCAATACTGCTCGGCGGATCCGTGCCGAAACACCACATAATGAATGCGCTCATGCTGCGAGAGGGCGCTGATTATACGATTTACGTTAATACCGCATACGAGCAAGACGGCAGCAACGCCGGCGCGAACCCGGAAGAGGCAAAAAGCTGGGGCAAGGCCGCGCTTGACGGGAACAACATAAAGGTATGGGGCGACGCAAGCATAATATTTCCAATACTCGTAGCCGCAGGCTTCAAGCTTGCCGAAAAGGCTAAACCAGCAAAGGCGAAATTATAAATATTACTGCTGCTACAGATAAACTGGCGATAGCATGCCCACTAGATCTTTGGACTCTGATGGTATGAGGAAAGTGGTTCAAAAATGGAGAGAGGACGGCAGCCTTACGGTCAAGGAGAGGCAGATACTTGGCAGGCTCATGAGGGTTATGGACGCAGGCATCTCGGTGTCCGAAAGGCAGGAACTATTCAATCTGCCGATATTCAGGAAAGGCGAGAGCAAGCCTGGCGCTTACGGGACAGCGCAAATAACTGGCGAAGATAATGTTGGCAAAGGCACGATTAGCAAAGACGCAGCAACACAAATAGACGTATGCATACTAAAAATATACAAAATGAGAAATTCCCACCTATTCGAACGCACCAACCCGGCGTCGGAAACCAAATAAATTCAGACTGTCAAAAGAGTCCTTGTATTGTATCTTCCCCTTTTCTCTATATCTTCAAGCCTTTTCAGTATCGATGCGCTTTCCTTGCATGCCGCTTTGTAGCTTTTGATAAAAACGCCGAAATGCGCTTCATCTATTGACCTTTTCATCAATAATATGTCCATCGCCTTGTCCTCCGCGGAAAGGCTTATGTCTGACAATCCAAAATCTATAATGTGCGCATTCTGCTTTTTGTCAATCATTATGTTTGCAGGGGTATAATCTCCGTGGGTTATGTTGTTGTTGTGCAGCACCGCAATGCCCCTGCCTATTTCCGAGAACACGCTGCGCGGTATTTTTCCAGTATTGGATTCAAGAATCCGGTTCATGCTGCTGCCCCTGATCCTGCTCATCAATATGTCATACCTGTCCGCAAGCAGGACTGTGGGCGAATTTATCCCCAATGATGATACGATTCCCATTATCCTTGCCTCCTTCCTCGTCCTCCTAGTCCTTATACTTTCGTCTATCTCCCTTATCCTGTATGGCTTGCTCATCCTCCTCTTCAGTATGCCGTCAAGCCCCATGAAATTCACCGAGTATATGGATGATTCAGCTCCTTCCGAGATCTTGTCCATCGTCACACCAGCCGTATTTTATCTATCCTGTATTTTTGGCTCACCGTGCATTCGGACTTGCGTACCTTGATGCCCATCTCAAGCATTCTTTCCGCAACTATCGCTATCATCGCGCCGTTGTCCGCATTGAACTCGTTAGGCGCAACCCCGAATAGCACACCATGGCTTTTTGATACCGCCTTGAGCATCTCCTTCAGGCGGTCGCTCTGCGCTACTCCGCCGCACAATGCCAGTTCCCTCTTCCTGGTAAGGAGCATTGCCCTTTCCGTTGCCTCGCACAGCATCGAGAAAGCCGTTTCCTGCAGCGAATACGAGACATCCTTCAAGCCGTTCCTCTCGAGCAATCCGATTGCATTGGTGAGAAGCCCTGTAAATGTGAAATCCATGCCCTTTACCGTGTACGGCATTTGTATGTATTTTCCCCCAAGCGCCGACTTTGCTACGGTAGAGCCCCACGCGGGGTTCAGTTTTGCCGCGCGCGCGAATGTGTCAAGCATGTTTCCTATCCCTATGTCGAATGTTTCCCCGTATATGTGGTAATGCCTGTACGGCTCTTCCGATATACCGAGTATCTGGGAATTGCCTCCGCTTACATAAACCGCGAGCGGATCTTTCATGCCGGAAACTGATTTCACTATCTCTATGTGCGCAACCGCGTGGTTGACTGGGAATATGGGAACTTTATAGCGGCCTGAAAGGGATTTAGCAGCAACCTGCGCAACCTCCAGGCATGCCCCTAACCCCGGCCCCTTTGTGTAGCCGACCGCGTCTATGTCCCCCATTCTCAGATCCGCGGAATTCAGGGCCCTGGTCAATGCCTTTTTGACGTTACCGGCGTGGAAGTCTGCAACCCTTGCGGGTATTATGCCCTTGTCAGTTATGTTGTACATCAGCCTTTCGTTGGCTATTACCTTTCCATTCTCGACAATGCCTATGCCCAAAGTGTGCGCGCTGCTCTCTATACCTAGAACTGGCATTGTATCATATAATATGGCTTTATGTATCTTTAATAATTTAGGGATTAGTTAGGTATCTGCGATCCATGGGGCAAAGTACCGATACTGCCCATAACCATAAAATATAGATGGTATTTAAATATCTTAAAGGTCATAAAAGTACTTAGGTGTTTGATATAAAGGTAAAGGACATTAGGGCCCTGTCTGACGATTCGCTGAAGACCACGCTTGGCCAGCTAGTTCTTGAGCTCAACATAGAGAAGAGGAAGAGCGCATCTACTGGTGTTTCAAGCAAGACGGCAAATACTAGGACCGTAAGGCGCACTATAGCAAGGATAAACACGATACTTAAGGAGAGAGGTGCGAAGGTATAAATGGCGGAAATCTGTCCCAAATGCGGTTTGCCGACTGATATATGTGTATGCAACATACTGGACAGGGAGACCGAGACAAAGATAAAGGTCTACACAAAGAAGGCCAAATTTGACAAGTATGTCACTATTGTCGAGGGGATAAACCCGGACGAGATAGACAGGACCACAAAAAGCCTGAAGCGTATTCTCGCGTGCGGCGGTACGAGCAAGGACAATCTCATAGAATTGCAGGGAGACCACAAGCAAGCTACTAAAAAGGCGCTCATAAGCATAGGATACAAGGAATCCAGCGTCGACATGACGTAACATTCTTTTTTGCAATAATCTGGATTTTGTCAACAGGTAAATAAACTACCGGCAAAGCCACAGCCATGGCAATGCATTGGTATAAATATATGAACCAGCGCATTTTTACTGATGATAAAAACCCACGAGGCGCAACCCCCGGCATCGCTGCTATCCCTGGTCAGGGGCGACGCCAGCACGGAAGACGACACCTCGCAAAAGGGCAAAGGGTGGTCTGCCCTCGGAGAGCCTGCCAAGCTGATAAAGACCGAGGATATGGAATTCAGGGACTACCAGTCCAAGATTATAGCTTCCATATTCTCCGGAAAGAACACGCTGGTCATAGTGCCGACGGGAAAGGGGAAGACGGTAATGGAGATCTTTTCTGCAGCAAAGGCCATTTCCGAAGGGAAAAAGGCCCTGTTCGTAGCATCGACAAGGCCGCTTGTGGAGCAGCACTACAACGAATCTGCAAATGCATTCAGGGACAACGGGCGCATTGCAATCCTGACGGGGGAGACGCGACGCAAGGATCGTGATGGGCTGTCAAGTAAAGCGGATATTATTATTGCAACCCCTGAAACTGTGCTGAACGAGGCGAAGAAGGGAAACCTTAAACTTGATGTATTCGGCATGCTGATTATAGATGAATGCCAGAGGACGCGCGGAGAATACGCATACACCCACCTTGCAAGGATGTTCAGGAGAAAAGACACACAGATTGTAGCATTCACCGGCTCGCTGAGCAGCAGGACGGCAGTTGCGGATAGCATAATAGAGGCACTCGGAATTGAAAACATACAGGTCAGGGAGAAAAGCGACAGCGACATAATGCACTACATGATGCCCGTTAATGTAAGGAAAATCGTTGTGGAAAAATCAGAGACGATGCTTGCTGTAGAGAAGCGTTTCCAGGGCATGATGAATGTATACTTCGAATCGATGAGAAAGGTGGGCCTTGTGGGCGAAGACAAGGGCTTCGAGGAAATGCCGCGCGCAGAATTCATGAAGATAAGGTCGGCTGCAAACATGCTTATGGGAAAAGTATATAACAGGGAATTGGAATGGGACAGGCGCGATGACGCCATTGCAGGCGTGAAAAGCTTCTACAAGCTGATGTATATGTCGCATGCCTACGACCTCCTGGAAACGCAGGGCTTCGGGCCAACACTGGATTACCTAAAACAGCTAAAGGGCAAGAAGGGCAAGAGCAAAAGCCTTTCCGAGCTCCTTGAGAACAGCAGCAACCTGAAGGAGGCCGCAAGGATCCTGGAGAGGGCATTGGATTCCGGCGAGGAGCATCCCAAGCTCGGCGTCCTGGTGGACTCGATAAAGGCCAATGGCAAAGACAAGGTGATGGTGTTCGTGCATTACAGGCCCACGGTGAAGATGATAGTAAGAAAGCTGAGGGAGAACGGGATAGAATCAATGCCTTTCATGGGGAAAAAGGAAGGAATAACCGATAAGCAGCAGAGGCAGACGCTTGAGGATTACTCCAAATCCAAGTTCAAGGTTCTGGTATCGACGCTTATAGGCGAAGAGGGCATAGACATAAAGGCCGAGCCCAGCTTGGTGATATGCTACGATACGGTTCCCAGCGCCATCAGGAACGTCCAGAGGAAGGGGCGCACCGGCAGGAACATGCCCGGCAACGCGATAATACTGGTGACGAAAGGCACCAAGGACGAGGCTTACTACAACATATCCGCGTGGCGCGAGTACAGCATGGAAAGGATCACGAAAAAACTAAGGCATTATTCAGCCCCAGCTGCAACGACTGAGCCTGCAAGAACAGGAAAAACAGAAACCGCAAACGCGGTTCAGCAAAGCAAGCCAGCAAAGCAGCTTGATCTTTTCGATTTTAGGAGGCTCGAGACGTTCGAGTATCCCGACTAGATCTGCCACACCAAACAGCATAAATCCTGCTGATGCATAGGAGTCTGAATCCCGAAAGGATAGAGCAACTATTTTAATATTTATTGACTATATATATTGTGTACTCATTTTGGTAGAGACTAACATGGCTAAAACCACCGAAAACGTAAAGATACCTAGCAAGCTCATCGATCAGGTCATAGGGCAGAAAAAGGCAGTCGACATAATAAAGAAAGCCGCAAAGCAAAGGAGGAACGTACTGCTGATAGGATCCCCTGGAACCGGAAAGACGATGCTGGCGCAGGCAATGGCCGAGCTGCTGCCGCCTACGGAGCTTGAGGACATACTCGTGTACAGGAACTTCAACGACGAAAACGTCCCGATAGTCAAGGCCGTCAAGACGTATCCGGACCAGAAGTCTCTGGAGAAGCTCGGGGACGGGCAGGGCAGGCTGATACTGCAGAAGGAGCGCATGAAAAACAGGCTAGCTATGAACAAGGGCAATTCTGCAATAGGGCCAATAGTAACCGTGCTTGTCCTGATCCTCATGGGCCTGACGCTCTTCGGAGTTATAAAGGGATACAACATAATAGTTGTGGCTGCTGTGATTCTCGGGATAATGGTATTCGGATCCGTCGCGCTGCTCGTAAGCGGGCTTGCCAGAAGGGTAGGGCTCCCGGGAATGTCTGAGGGCAACGAGCCTAAGCTGATAGTTGACGACTCTGGTCTTACGCATGCCCCGTTCACTGATGCTACAGGAGCCAAAGCAGGAGCTCTGTTCGGAGACGTGCGGCACGACCCACTGCAATCCGGCGGCCTGGGAACGCCGGCGCATCTTAGGGTAGAGAGCGGGGCCGTCCACAAGGCCAACAAGGGCGTTCTTTTCATTGACGAGGTGTCAAATCTTGATCCGAGGTCGCAGCAGGAGCTTCTGACTGCACTGCAGGAGAAGAAATACTCGATAACGGGCCAGAGCGAGATGAGCTCAGGCGCGCTCGTAAAAACGGAGCCGGTGCCCTCCGACTTCATACTTGTCGCAGCAGGAAACGTCCAGGACCTGCAGCGCATGCATCCTGCCCTGAGGTCGAGGATAAGGGGCTACGGGTACGAGGTGTTCATGGAATCCACGATGGATGACACTGCCGCTAACCGCGCACTGCTCGTGCAGTTCATAGCACAGGAGATAAAGAAGGACAAGAAGATACCACAGTTTGAGCAGAGCGCCATAGACGAGATAATAGAGGAGGCTAAGAGGAGGGCAGGCAGGAAGAACAGGCTTACGCTCATACTCAGGGATCTTGGAGGGCTTGTAAGGGCTGCAGGGGACATAGCAATAGAAAAAAAGAAGAAGCTCGTGACAAAGGAGGACGTGATCGACGCAAAGAACCTCGCGTCGCCCATAGAATCGCAGATAGTGCTTCAGGAGCTTGAGTTCAGGAAGGACTACAGGGTGTTTACAACCCACGGCTACGCGATAGGCAAGGTCAACGGCCTGGCTGTTATGGGCAGCAGCTCCACATATGCAGGTGTCGTTATACCCATAGTTTCCGAGGTGGCTCCCGCTGGCTCAAGGTCCGAGGGCAAATTCATACCAACCGGAAAGCTGGGCAAGGTTGCCAACGAGGCGGTGAAGAACGTAAGCGCGATAATAAAGAAGCACATGGGCAGGGACATAGCCAACTACGACATGCATGTACAGTTCCTCCAGATAGAGGGCGTTGAGGGAGACAGCGCAAGCATATCCGTAGCTGTCAGCATAATATCAGCAATGGAGAACGTGCCAATAGACCAATCCATAGCTATGACAGGATCATTGTCTGTGAGGGGCGAGGTGCTGCCTGTTGGCGGCGTCACGAGCAAGGTCGAAGCCGCTGTGCAGGCAGGGATAAAGAAGGTCATAGTCCCTGCAAGCAATGCCGACGACGTGGTCCTGAGCAAGGACAAGCTCAAGGGCGTAGAGATACTGCCGGTAAAGACCCTTGCGGAGGTGCTGAAATACGCGCTCAAGGACAGCAAGCGCAAGGAGGACATAATAAAGGAGCTCGAGAACTACGAGCTCTCGTCATCAGGCCAGCGTAGGCACGACCACAACGTCAAGACTGGTGCGCCTGTAGGACAGGAAGGGGAGCCTGCACAAAAACCCAAAGCGAAAAAACACGCAAAACCAAGGGGCAAAAGAGCAAGATGAAGAACCCAAAGCCGAAGGAGAAGGACGCAAAGGCCAGCCTTGAGGAGTTCGGGGAAAAAATAGTAAAGGACATTGAATACAAGAGGAACCCGAAATTCGTGACAAAGGTAAGGACGAGGTCGAACATAGTATACGACGACAAGAAGGGCTACCTTTCCCTAGGGCCGTCCCAGGAGGAGCGCAACTTCCTGAATACCGCGCAGTCGAAAAGGTTCATGCAGACCGTCGCAATAGCTTCAAAGTGCCACAAGTTCGTGAAGGAGAACCTGCACACCACTATAAGGGGCCTTTACTACCAGCTCAAGTACTCCCTGGGAGAAGATGTAGACGAGAACATATTCAACGAGCAGGCGGAGTCGAATCCGATAATAGAGGACCTCGAAGTGGCAATGGACCTTAAGAGGGAAGACCTGCACCTCAACGCAAACAGGAAGGGCGTGCTAGCCGGGAACGTAAAGATAATGGACACTTTCGGGAACGAGCGCCAGCAGATAGATGCCAGCAAGATGGGGAGGAGCGGATGGGCCATACCAAGCGACGTGGACAACGACATAGAGTTCATAGACGTCAAGGCTAAGTACGTTCTTGTTGTCGAAAAGGATGCGCTATGGAACAGGCTAAACGAGGACGGGATATGGAAGAAGGAGAACATGATACTCATATCCCCGCAAGGCCAGGCCGCAAGGGGAACAAGGCGGCTCATAAGGAAGTTCGCGGACATGGACCTCCCGATATACGTGTTCAACGATGCCGATGCGTGGGGGTGGTACATATACTGGACCATAAAGACCGGCAGCATGAACCTCGCCTACATAGGCAGCGACATAGCAACCCCCGAAGCGAGGTTCATAGGCGTTACGATGTCGGACATAGAGGAATTCGATTTCCTGAAGAGCCTGACGCTCAAGGCAACCGAAGTCGACCTTAAGAGGGCCGAGGAGATGCTCTCGTATCCATGGATAAACAAGCACAAGGCCTGGGAGGAGGAGCTGAAAAAGGTGCTGAAAACTAAGGCGAAGCTGGAATCCGATGCGCTGCAGGGTCCAAAGCTGACGTTCGTTGGCGACTACCTGAAGGAAAAAATAAAGAACAAGGAATTCCTACCCTGACTTGTTTATCGTCAGCTTCACGCCGCCAATCCTGGGAACCAGCGCGTTGTACACCCACGCCTGCACGAAAGTTGATGCAAAACCTATTATGAAGTACAATATCGGGTACGTTATTATCGCAAATGCCCCTGCCGTGGAGGTGTGCGCGCTCAGTGAAGCGAAATACGCTATCGTCCTGAAGGCCCCTGCTATGAAGCCTATTATTGCGCCTATGACCGCCTCTATCTTGGCATAGGACATCGGGTCCACGCGACTGAGCTCCCTGCCGTTTAAGGAGAATTTCACCCCGCCTATCTTCGATGCGACGAAATTGTATACATACACCAATACCACTGCCATTACGAAAAGGCCTACAGCTAGGCATATTGCAAGTATGAATATGCTTGCTACGCCCAATGCAGCAAACCTGAGCGACCCTGATGCAAGTCCAACTATCGCCACTATTATCCCTATCAAGGCTCCTACTATGGCACCGCAAGCCGCGAAAACCTTTGCAGTCGACATCGTGTCTATGCTGTTTAGCCTGCCCCTGTTTTTCCCAAGGTCCAGCCTTATGCTTCCTGTCCTGTAGGAAATTTCATTGTACAGGAAAGCCTCTATCGCAACAACCATGAATCCCACCACCGCGAGGAACACCGGCAGCGCTATGATTATCGCAGCCCCCCTGAGAAAAGTAGGGAGGTGGGAAGGCCCCAGTACTCCCGCAAGCGACGCGGCAAACAGGAATATAAAAACCGCAATGACGAAACCGAAAATCAGCTCTATTGCAGCCGCCATCTTGGCAGCAGAGAACGCGTCTATGTGCTTAAGTTTGTCCATGTAATCAACATCATACGCGCACGGCAGGCTGCACGCCTGTCACGCCAAGGCTTTTGAGCGCCGAGTCTGGATTGTCGTAGTATTTCTTCACCAGGTCGCTTATGTGGCTTATGCTTCTCTTCCCCTGCTTGTTCAGGGTTTCCAGTATTATTGCCCTTACCCTCTCCTCTGCAAGTATCTCGGTTGGGGGTACCCCGAGCAGATTGGCAAGCATGTCCCTGTAGGTTACGCTCGGAAGTATAGGAGAGCCCCTCCTTGTCTTGTAGTCGTATTTGTAGAGATCTGAGAGCAGCACCTGAGTCTCTATCCCTGAGATTTCCGATATCTGGGTGACCTTCCTGTACGAGGTGTCTGCGTTGTAGAAAGGAGACACCACAACCAGCGCGTCTATAACCGGCACTATGTCCATCGGAACGTTCATTGGCGTGTGCTGCAGCCTGTTTACTATGTCCCTCGAGGAGGAGCCGTGTATGGTCCCCATGGCTATCTTTCCTATGTTCATCGCCGTGATCATGTCGTTGGCCTCGGCGCCCCTCACCTCTCCTATTATTATCAGGTCCGGCCTCATCCTGAGGGCGTTCTTGACAAGCGCCTCCATGGGTATGTCCTCGCTTGTCTCGAGGTTCACGCAGTTTTCCTGCGTCGAAGTGTTAAGCTCGTACGTCTCCTCTATCGTTATTATGCGCTGGTCCGGCCTGAAAAAGGAGAACATCGCATTGAGCAGCGTAGTCTTTCCCGCTGCTGGAACCCCGCCTATGAGCAGGTTTGCGGGCCTCACCTTGAGCCCATCAACATACAGCCAGAGCCTTGCAGCTATCTCGTAGTCCATCACGTTTGTGTTTATCAGATCTAGTATGCTCAGCGGCGTCTTCTTCTGGTTCCTTATCGATATGTTGTAGCCTAGGGGGCTAGAAACGACGTTGGCCCTGCTTCCGTTAGGAAGGTGTATGTCCACTATGTTGCCGCTGTACTTTGAGTTGGTAAGGTAAAGCTTAAGTTTCGCCACAAACCTGTTCAGGTGATCCCTGTCATCGATCTTGCTTTCTATCTTCATGCTCCCCCTTTTGGAGCTGAATGCGAATATGTTGGTGGTGTTGTTTATCATTATGTCCTCAATGTCCTCGTCTGCAAGAAGCTCTGCTATCGGGGCGAAATCGCTCATGTCCTCTATAATGGCGTTAATCTCCGAGTGGCTTATGTCCGGGTAGTGCTTCTTTGCTATGGCCTTTATTATGTCGCTCCTCCTGTCGCCATCGACTATCTCCGAGAACTTGCCCACCATCTGCTTTAGTATTTCCTCCTCTGCATTCAGCAGGCGCTTGTCCATTGCACCACACTGATACTATAAAATAAGAAAGTATATAAAGATACAGAAGTGTTCTGGCATATGGCTATAGCTTTTCGTATGCCCAGCCGAGCATATGTTCTGTCGTTTCCCAGCTTACGCACGGATCGGTAATCGATACGCCATAACGCAGCTCAGCAAGGTTCTTTGGTATGTCCTGGCTTCCTTCATTGATGTTGCTTTCCACCATCAGGCCTATGATCGACGGGTTTATCTTTCCTGCATACTGGTTGATTACGTTGTTCCACACGTATTGCTGCAGTTCGTGTTTTTTCCTCGAATTCGCATGGCTGCAGTCAACCATCACCACTTCTGGGAGCTTCTCCGAGCGCAGCTTTTCAGCAGCCTGCCGAATGCTGTCATAATCATAGTTTGTCTTTGAATGCCCGCCGCGCAGGACCACATGGCTGTTCGGGTTCCCCGTAGTCCTGACTATGCTGGTTATGCCGTCCTCGTTTATCCCGAGGAAGCTGTGCCCATACTGCGTGGCCTTCATTGCATCTATTGCTATTTGCAAACTGCCATCTGTTGCATTCTTCAGCCCTACCGGCATAGAAAGCCCGCTCGCCATCTCTCGGTGCGTCTGCGATTCGGTAGTGCGTGCGCCTATCGCAGCCCAGCTGATAAGATCTGCAGTATACTGCGGAACTATCGGATCAAGGAATTCAGTAGCTGTCGGAAGGCCAATGCCGTTGATCTTGAGCAGTATCCTGCGCGCAAGCCTGAGTCCCTTCTCTATGTCCTGCGAGCCGTTTAGGTTTGGGTCGTTAATCAGCCCTTTCCAGCCTACTGTAGTGCGCGGCTTCTCAAAGTATACGCGCATTACTATCTCCATTTTGTCGGAGAATTTTTCACGCAGGCCGTTGAGCCGCGTCGCATAATCAATCGCGCCCGCCTCATCGTGAATCGAGCATGGCCCGGCTATGACAAGAAGGCGCGGGTCTCTTTTCCCCAAAATCTCTATAATGCGTTTGCGGCTCTTGGCTACTACAGCATCTACTGATTTATCTGTGGGCAAATCCGCTTTCAGCTCCCTCGGAGATGGTAGACGTATGAACTCCTTTATGTGCAGGTTATCCTGCTTTCCAGTACTGCGCTCCAAATATTTTTCTACCATAAAATACATCTGAATTATTCAATATGCCCTTTAGACGGTCTTGTACCCTTTAATAGATGCCTGAAAAAACATAAATAACATGTGTTCCATTTTTGCAGAAGAAATGGGCTTATCATTGTGCGTACCTAATTTTGGGTCATGGAGGAATAGGCGCACAATTGCATTTGCACCGCCCGAATTTTTACATCAGGCACGCTTTTTTGCGATGATGCCCTTTATCTCGCCTGGCGTTTTGCCTTTGAAATAACCATGCAGGACATTGCCCTCTATCTCTTTTTCGGCGAAAATAGGCTTTCCATACCCGAAAGCAAGGCCAAAGTGCAATGCACTGGAAGGCTCTATCTCGCCTGTCGGGTTATGCACAAAAAGAACATCCGATTGCCTTATTGCCAAAGCTGTCTCGTTCGCGTCCACTTTCCTTATAATGCGGGCCATGTCTGTGTAATGGTCCTTCCCCCTAAGGAGTGCAAAATCAATCGCAGGTACCTCCATCGGGCTCATTGGCGACACTACGACAAACCCTGCCGATTGGAATTCGTTTATCCTCCGTTTAAGGCTGTCGTAATGATTCCGAAACGACCCCGAAACAAACACGCTAACCATATAAACCAATCCCTGCTTAGCTGCTTGAAGGTACTATCGCGTCTACTATGTAATTTGGGTTGTAGGGCATGAGCGCATCGTAGCTCTCGCCAACCCCGAAGAAAAGGACAGGTATTCCGGTAGTGTGGGATATGGACAGTGCCCCGCCTCCCTTGGCATCGCAGTCAAGCTTCGTAAGTATTATTCCGTCAATCTTCACGAACTTGTTGAATTCCAGTATCTGCTCAGCTATCTGGTTTCCTGCAGTACTTTCCCCGACGAACACCGTAATGTCCGGCTTTGCTACCCTGACCATCTTCTGTATCTCGTTGATTAGGCTCTTGTTCGTTTCCTGCCTTCCTGCACTGTCAATCAACACAAGGTTGATCCCGTGGGCCTTCGCATACGCTATGGCGTCAAAAGCTATGCTTGCCGGATCGGCTCCATAAGCGCTTTTTATGACCGGAACGCCTATCGCCTTGGCGTGGTGCTCTATCTGCTCTATCGCAGCCGCGCGGAAAGTGTCGCTCGCGGAAAGCACGTTGCTTATCCCCTTCTCCTTGAAGCGGTGTGAAATCTTCGCTATCGTAGTTGTCTTGCCGGCTCCGTTGGGCCCGAGGAAAAGCATCTTCACGGGCAGCTCGTCGGCCTTTTTCCTCATCTCCACGAACTCGTCAACATTTACTGCGCTGCCCGAATAGAGCACAGAGAAAAGCGAGCTCCTTACGCTTTCCACTATGCTTTCCCTTATCCTCTTCGATTCTATCTTCTGCTCCTTCAGCTTGGAATGCAGGTCGCTTATGAAAAGCTCTGCGGTATTGTAGGAAACGTCAGATTCCAGCATCGATATTTTCAGCGTATCAAGGAAATCGTTTATCTCCGGCTCGCTGAGCTTTATCGTACCTACGAACGCGCTTTTAATCTTTGTCTTAAGCGACAATTTTATCGGACTTGGATCTCCGCGCTTGACTTTGTCCATGATTTTCTCTTTTGGCGCCTCCGCCTTCCCTGGCTCTTCCATGCCTTTTGTTTCCCGGCTGTCTGCTTCTGCCTTTTCTTGCGGCGCATCGCCTTCTTCAGCCAGTGCCTCCTGCTTTCTTTCCTCTGCCTGCTCCGCGGCTTCGCTCTCCGGTTTTTCATCGCGACCTTGCTTATTCTCCTTTTCCTCCCTTTTTATGAAGCCCTTGACTGCATTGGAAAGCTTCTTTCGCAACTCGTCGAACATGCATATACCTAGCGCGAGTTCTCTATCCTGTATGAAACTTCAAGAAGCGCGCTCTCTACCTCCTTCTTGTTTTTAGTCAGCCTGTTTAGATCCTCTGTCCGCTTCTTTATCAGCTCCGCAGCATGCGTCTTCGCAGAGTCTGTGTCCTTCTCGATGACATAGCCCTCGCCTATCCCAACAAGCACCTTGCTCTGGTCTTCCACCTTCCCTACAAGGTAAAAGTCCCCGCCTATGCCTGTGAGCGTGTCCTTGCCCTTCACAAGGCCTATATTCTCAAGCGTTTTCTGCGCGGAATTGAGCTCCTGCAGCTCGCGCAACACCATGTTTATCGAGTTGTTTATCATCGCATACTGGTTCTGGTAAACCTGCTGTATGTACCTCAGCTCCTCCATGCTCTGCTGCTTGAATGCCTCGCCATCCCCCTCTCCGTTTGCCATATAATCATACTCATTTGAAAGCTTATATTACTTTTTGCGCCAGAGCCTCATATGCGATATCCTACTCCAGCGCGTCCAATATCCTTGCAAGCTCGTATCCTGTCGTAGTGTCCCCTACGACCAGTCCGTTGGAGTTTGCTATGGTGGCGAGCCCTATGGCGAGCGCACCGGTGTTTGCTGTTGTTATGGTTGAATCGAATCCGCTAATCCTGTCCCAGTCGCTTTTTTCCTTCGCGGTGCTCTTGTTGTTCATCACCAGCCCCCTGTTCGTGAGTATGCTGTTTGCCCCCACTGTCTTGAACCCGTCCACCTGCGCCCTTATGACCTCTACATCCAGCGCATCGCCTATCTCCACGCACTCCTTTTCGCTGTAATCCGGGTTTACTATGGCCATCCTGTCGTTGGCGAGTATGTTGCTTCCAACTGCATTAAGGCTGCTTTCAAGCACGCATACGTTGATGTCCAACCCTGCATTTTTGAGCCCGCTTACCTCGTTGTCTATCGCAAGGTTTGATATTATTATGCCGTTGGAGTTGGCCCTGGCGAACAGTCCTATGAGGTCGGATCCGGATACCTTAAGGTCTATGCACCTTACCCCGAGGACCTTGGCCATCATCTCCTTGCTGTTTCCTGTCAGCCCAGCCCCTGCAAACAGGAAATCGTCAGTGGCAGTTGCAAATACCCCAATATAGTCGCTGCCCATTATGTTGTACTTGGCTGCCTCCATCTGAATCAGTGATTAGGATTTGGTCTGCTTGGTGTCGCTTTTCTTCAAGTCGGCAGCACCAGAGCCCTTCTTCGTCTCGGGTTTTGCGCTTGGCATCGCAGGCCCCTTGGGCTGCGCCTTGGCAGCCGCATCCTTCTGCGGCTTCGCCTCCTGGGCCTTTGCTGCTGCCTTCTGCTCGAATGGCGTGACCGTGGTGATATCCTTGTCTATGCTTATGCTTACCTTAAGCGGCTTCATGCTGTTTATGTATTTCTTCATGACGATGACGTTCAGTTCCTTGCTTATCCTTATGTTGTCGCTTCTTATGTTGGTTGATTTCGCTATCCTGTACTTCAAATAAGTGGAAATCCTCATGGGCCTCTTCCTCCTCGGCTGCTTTACAAGGTATTTCCTTATGTTTATTGTAATGAGCCTGTTTGCCATCCAATCACTTCACGTCCAGCTTCTGGCTCCTCCAGTTCCTGTTGAACCTGTTCTGCTGCAGCCTCCTGTGGGTCCTAAGAGTGGCCAGCAACGGCATCCTGCGTGCCTGCTTAAGCTTCTTCCCAAGCCTCTTTTTTTCGTAAGCGCTCTTTTTCGACATCTTTCCACTTCATTTGCGTTTAAATTCTATTGTTGGTTCATCCTTGTATGTTATCTTTTCAAGTATGGACTTGAGCTGCGCATCCGTTATCTTCCCCTTTATCCTGTTCGTCTGCGCGAGCGACACTATCATGTTGACGAGCTGGTTGTATAGCTCGTAGTTCGATGCCTTTATGTTCATTACTCTCTCATATGCCTGTGGTTCGAGGAACTGCCTCATTATGCCCTTCTTCTGCTCCTCGATCTGCGCAGTTTTCAGCGCGTCAGAAAGCCTTTTCCTGAGCCTCTTCTGGTACTGCTCATCATCGCCCTCTTCCATAAAAGCACTTAAGCGTTATTCAGCTCCTTGGCTATCTTGTCCATGAATGACCTGCCCTGCGGCGTTATTATCCTTCCGGACCTGGTGTTCTTGACGTAGTTCAGCTTCTCAAGCCCCTGCAGCGCGTCCCTTATTATGCTGCCTCCAGCGCGTATGTGGTGCCTCCTGTGTACCACGTGCTCCTTCCTGGACCCGTACCTTGTCCTTAGCCTTGAAACGCCTATCGGGCCGTTTATGTATACCTGCCTCAGTATCGATGCGCTCCTCACGTAGAAGAAATCCACGTCGTCCGGAACCCTCTCCTTGTTGGGCCCTGATTTTACGAAATCCACGTAGGACGGCTTAACTATCTTGCCCTTTAGCCTTTCAGCCGCTAGCCTTACCACGTCCGAGGACTTTACATCGTATACATTCGCCATTTACTCACAAATTAGAGCAGCAACTAGACAGAACAGATTAATAATAAGCCCATAAACATATTAATACCTTGCCCTCATCGCAGCCGCAATCTAAGGCACCGAAATCCTATACCTCTCCGATTCTATGTAATATTGGTTGAATGCGGATACGTAAAGCGTAGTGTTCCCGTTCACGAGCGCCAGCTGGTAACGCAGGGTGTAATTGAGCGACGAATTGGGCTCAAGCGTGGAATTCAACGACGAGTTCAGTATGTATTCATAGCCGCCCGGATCCCTGCTCACGATGTAAAACGACAGCGGCTGCGGGTAATCAACATTGCTCCTCACAGTGACTATCACTCCGCCCAAGCTGAAAGGCCCGACGAAGCCAGCCTTCCCGTATATTATCGGGGTTATCTTCTCTATCCTGAACGAGCCGCTGTTGGAATACGAGGCATGGCTCAGTATTGCCAGCGATGCAAAAACCGCAAGAATGGCGCCAAGCGCGTAGAGCATGGGCTTTTTGCTTCTGATGATGTCTTTTGCCGCGCTATCTTCCTTGACGTAATAGATCGCAATTATTACCGGTATGAAAGGTATACCGTATATGGAGATGTTCCTCCATGCGAGGAAGAATACCATAATGGGGGCAACCGCTATGAGCGGCCTGAGCGTATCGGTGTACAAATAAAAAGCGCCAAGCAGCGCGATTATCGTTGAAATGGAAAGTGCCGCAGGATACCACGAATGCACAGGATAATACGATACGAGAAGCTGCATGATGTTCGGCCCGAATACCACGAGCTTCGAAAGCCCGAACACCGCAAACACATTGCCTACAAAGGCCCTCGGGGAAAGCAGCAAGAAATACCCGTTGACAAGGAGGAACGCAAGCACCGCGAAGCCTATGCACCTTGCGGTGTGCGCACTTCCATGCTCCCTATAGGCAAGTATGAAAAAGAAAGGTATGGCGAACCACGCCAATTGCACTATGCTTGCCGAAAGCCCTATGAGTATCCCTGAAACGATTGCCCTCTTCCTCTCGAGATAGGCAAGCAGGAAAAGGACGGAAACCGCAAGGTACTGGTTGACTGTCCCTACGAGCGTGTATGTAATCATGAGCCATACCCCTATCGGTATCAAGGCAAGCTTGTTGTATCCGGATCTGCGGTAAATTACGTATCCCATAAGCACTGAAAGGAATATCAGTATGATTATGAAGGCGAAAAAGTTGGAGATTCCTAGGATAGGCATGAACAGGTACGGCAAAAAGCTAAATGCCGGGTAATCGTACGCGTATTCAAAAGTGCCGTTGAGCTGGACGGTCGGGAATATGTTCCGCTGCTGCAGGATCGGCTGCATGCTTGCGGTATAGGGGTTTATCCCGTGCGCAAAAAGATAAGAGGAATAGTAATTGTAAGCCAATTCGTCTATTCCATTCCAGTTGACGCTCCTGAAGCTGTACATTACAGAATAAGATGCAACCGATATTATGGCAACGCCGATTATCACAGTAATCCAGAACCTGTACGATTTCATCCCGTTTGTCAGTCTCATGAGCGCATACATTCCGGCTATTGAAGCCGCAACCGCACCAGATGAAAGGAGCAATATCACCGGTATCTGCGAGTACGCGGTGTGTGCTATCCCGTCGAAGTATACCTCGAAGAGCACCAGTCCTGCAACTGCGATGACTGAAAGAATTGCCAGCCTATCCGCCTTTATTCCGAATACGTAGTTTGAGGCCCTGCACCAGTGCAGCACCAATATAATCAATGCCGATGAGAGTGCAATCAGGAACACGATGGCCATCGATGCTACGGAGAAGTACTGCTGCCCTGTGTACAGGATGTATGACAAGGCAATGAATACTATGGCAGCAGACAAAAGCAAAGAGACGCGATCCATGGAATCCCTTAAGTATTTGCATTTTAGGCCTTAACCGTGCGAGCCCATTACGGCTATAATGGAATCCATATCGCTGGCAGGTATTATATCTATTCCTGTACTGCCGAACTGCTCCTTGTAGTGCTGGAATTCCGCATCATTTGTTATCATGAGCACCACCGGATATTTCTCAAGCCGCATGGATATCATCCTTAACGTGCTGCCATTGGACTTGGAGCCCGTCTCGTACTCTATAGCTATCCTCTTACCATTGGCGCTGGATATTATGTCAGGGCCTTTTGAGTTGTCAACTATCCTGCTCATTAATCCGTGCGATTTTAGCAATTCAGATATCTTCATTACCATTACCTCGTGCTCTATGCTTACGGAGCTGTTGTGGGCCATTATCCACCTTTCCTCATTTCCATCATGGCTAAAAGTAAAACTGTCCAAGGTCCCATCGCCCTCGAGCTTTTCCAGGGAGCCTTCCAAATCTACTCCCATGGCGCGCAGATCGTCATACCTTATCGGGCGCCTTGCCTTTGCCCTGATGATGCCGTAAGCCTCGGATCCAGAAACCATAAAATCGCAAAAGGCCGGCAATTCGTCGAATTTAGGCGTCGATACGACTACTGGGTCCCTGAAGTGGTTGCTTACGATTATCGCCTGGTTCTGCCTCAGCCTTGATATCCTCGCCTTTACCAGCTCCGACATGCTGGAATCGCTTCCCGAAAGCACCCTTGATATGTAATTAATCTCGGAAGGCTCCCTTGCATAGAAGGTCGCGAACGTGGCGCAATTCGCCATTATCTTCCTGTTTAGCGTGCTTGCAGCGTGCGTCACTATTATGACCCCCAATCCATATTTTCTGCCCTCCTCTATCAGCTTTGATATCACTGAGTTGTTGTTGGAGTTGTCCACCAAGAACTGCGCCTCGTCTATCATCACGTAGAGCCTGACGCTGCTTTGCTTGTCGCTGTCGTGCATTGTCGCATAAAGCCTGTTCAGGAGCTCGCCTATGTATATGAGCTGTACTTCCTTGCTCTTGATTCCACCCAGGGAGAAGGAATGTAGCCCGTCATTCAAACCCTCCATGCTTATGAATCCGCCTGTAAATGCGTAGCTGTTAAGCAGCGATATGCGGGCCCTGAGGTGCACAAGTGTGTTCCTTTCTCCGACGCTCTTGGAATTCCTTATGAATATGCTCAGCTCGTCAATAAGGTCCTTAACCGTGGGTGTCCTGGCCAAGCTCCTGTCAAGCCGGCTCCTGGCGCCGGCCTTCCTGTAGGTGTACCAGAGGCACTCGCTCAATTTTGTTGCCTGTATGTATCCGAGGGAGTAGACCTCCTTGAGCAGCCTTGAAAGCTCGGATATCCTTTCGGACACGCTTGCACCGTCCAATTCAAGTATGTTTATCCCTGAATAGAGCGCATTGTGCACCACCCCGTCCATGTTCCTCACCATAGTGGAATGCTCGTCGTGTGCATCGAACAGTATGCAGGATATCCCCGACTTCCTGATGTCAAAGAGCAGGGACTTGAAAAGCGTGCTTTTGCCGAATCCGCTCATACCTGATATTACGACATGGGGGTTGGCCTCCAGTTGCGGACATATGTAGATGGCTCCGCTCTTCCTCCGCCATCCGTGGTAGCTTCCAGAATACGCCCTGTCCCTGCTAAAATTAACGTCCAGATTGCGATGCATAATCTCGCATTTTTCCCCGAACCTGAGCCTGAGAAGGCGCTCATCCTTCCTAATTCTTAAAAATCCAAAAACCTTTTTTTCCAAACTTACAATATTGTCAATTATACCAAACATTTAAGCACCACAAAGTAATTTAAATTTCAAAAAGAGAAGTACTGTTATGGCAAGCAGGGTTCCGCCTGGTCAGGTAGTGACCAAGACGTTTCCGGTGTTGAGCGCTACAGACCCTCCGGAAACAGACCTTGACGCATTCAGGTTCAGGGTGTTCGGCGCAGTGGACAACCCATATTCTATGACGTGGAAGGAGCTAATGGCCATGCCTAAGGTAAAGAAGACCCTTGACATATCATGCGTGACCCATTGGAGCAGGCTAGATGACGTATGGGAGGGGATATCGATGAAGGCTGTGCTTGAAAGGGCAAGGCCAAAGGGAAAATTCGTGATGCAGCACTCAAGCCTAGTCGGCTACACTACCAATGTGCCGATGGAAAACTCGACGACCGAAAATGCCATGCTGGCGTACAATTTCAACGGGAAACCGTTGGAGCCCAAGCACGGAGGCCCGCTAAGGGCCGTAATACCGGAGCTTTATTTCTGGAAGAGCGCAAAATGGATTGACGGCCTGGAGGTCATGGAAGAGGACAGGCCCGGATTCTGGGAGGTAAGGGGCTACAACATGCACGGCGACCCGTGGAAGGAGGAGCGCTACTGGGACGTCGCTGAGAGCGTCAGCAGCATACTCAAAAGGGTCCTGAACGTAAGGCAGCACAAGGAGGAGAAAAGCCAGGAAAAGCAACAATAATATATTAATGCGTGGGAAATACCTTTAGGTGCCAGGGTGGCGGAATCCGGTAACGCGCCGGTCTTGAGCTTCAAAGCGTCAAGAGCTGATTGGTGATGCGAACAGGGCAACCGGTTTCCTCACGGAATTTAGGGTTCAAATCCCTACCCTGGCGAATTTTCCATATGGCAGGTCATTTGTGCTCAATGTCCTTGATGATGTCCTTTTCGACTATATACATAAACTTCTCGAGGACCATCCTAAGGAAAAGGAGTATAACAACGCCGGCAGCAACAACAAGGACCCCGTAGATGTCTATCCTGAAGAGCACGAATGCCATCGCAATGCCTATTGCTGGCGGGTGCTCCGCGCCTCCTATATACATTACCAGGGAGAAAAAGAATATGACTATGCCTGCAACGACATACAGCGGAAGCGCATACAGCATGTAGAAGCCTGAAAGGCCCAGCAAAGCGCCGAATATATACGCCTTTACGAAGCTGCCAATCTTCGCGGCCTTCGACTTCGGCATCATGAAGAGAACGAAAGCGCTGGTGCCGAAGGATGCAAACAATATCGCTGAGGACCCGCTCCCGTACGATAAGTCAAAATTCAGGTAATAGAGTATTAGGGTAAGGATGGACACTGCAAGTGCGGTAAGCGTCGCAGGTATTACCTTGTTCTTAAGAAGAGTCTCATTTTTCCTTAGATTCCCTTTTTTCATCTAGTCGGATATAAATGCAAAACAAGATATAAAAAAGCGTGCAGAGGTCCTAGCAAGGCTTATATTTTTTGATTCATAAGGTAAATGTGGTGAAATGTCATCAAAAAGGGTCATGAGCGCGCGGTCCGGAGTTTACTCCAAAATTCTGGAGAATAGGGAGATAGAGCGTAAATTCCTTGTTGCAAACCTACCAGACCTTGGGAAATACCAATGCAAGGAAATAGTGCAGGCTTACATATTAAAGAGCGACGACATTGAAATAAGGATCAGGAAGGAGGGTGATGATTATTACCAGACGATAAAGAAGGGCTTGGGGCTGGTGAGGGGCGAGTTCGAGACTCCTACAAGAAAAAAGGATTTCGATACGCTGCGCTCCGGCCTTGCCTCTGGGCGCGAGATCGTAAAGTCAAGATATTACGTGCCATATGCGGACAACACCATTTTTATAGACGTATACAAGGGCGCGCAAAAGGGGCTTGTCGTGGCAGAAGTCGAGTTCAAGAGCGAGCAGCACGCTGCAGAATTCGTCCAACCGTCATGGTTTGGGAAGGAGGTAACCGGAGATGCAAGGTACAGCAACGGAACGATGGCGCTTCAGAATTCAGGCATCAGGATGCTGAGAAGGACACCACGCGCCAGGCCGCTATCTTTGGGGCAAGGTATAGAATACCTCAAAAAGAAGATGGATGCGCTTGACGCTTCACAAAACGGCGCTTTCATAGTGCAGATTGCAGGAGGCTCGGCATCAGGAAAGACCAGCATGGTCGCGAAAAAGGCATACGAAGCCTTTATCGACAGGGCGGTGCTTATTTCGATGGACGATTACTACAACGGCGCAAAATACATGGAAAGGGAAAAAGCAAAGGGCAACGAGATAAACTTCGACCATCCGGATTCTATAGACATGCCGCTCCTAAAATGGCACCTCAGGCAACTGAAGGCCGGAAATAGCATAGAAAAGCCGATATACGACTTCAAAACCGCGGAGAGGATCGGCACTGAAAATGTGGAGCCAAAGAAGATAATAATACTGGAGGGGCTTTTCGCCCTCAACGACGAGATAGCGCCAGAGGGCAAAATCAGGGTATTCGTCGATACGGGAGTACACGGTAGGGTGATAAGGAGGCTGCTTAGGGACTCTGAAAGATCCAGCTGGAAACCAATCGAAACGATGCGATACATGATGGACGTCGTGGAGCCCATGTACAGGAAATATGTCGGAACTACAAAAAGCAACGCCGACATAGTCATAAGCAATGAGTACAACCCGGACAAAGAGGCAAACAGATCCAATATCAGGGAAGTCCAGATAAAATACAAACTGAATTTGGACCAGGAGCGACTTAGGGCCATAGGTGCGGAAAGGATCATGTCATCGGTGCAAAGGGATTGCTATTACGCACCGGAGAACGGCCAATTCAAAAAGACTGGCGAGCTGCTCAGGGTGAGGAGCGAGGGCAACAAGATAGTGCTGACGTACAAGGGTCCCAGGAACGGCCCGCTAAATGAAAGGCCGAAGTTCGAGTTCGAGATAGATCCAGAAATAGAGAGAAACCTCCTTTCCATATATGGCAGCGAGTCAAAGACCATAGAGAAGACTAGGACGCTATACAGATACAACAACCTCGTATTCAGCATCGATGGCAACGTCCTAAAAACCGAGAACGGCAGGAAAACCAGCCTTGGGGACTTCATCGAGATGCGCTTCCCGGAAAACAGGATAGACGAGTCGCTTGCAGCTGATCTTTTAAGGAAACTGAAGGCTGACAGTCCCGCAAGGATAGCTGAGTCGTATCACGAGATGTAACGCACCGCGTAAAAAACAAAAAAGGATTCAATGAGGAAGGAGATACTTGTACCAGGGCTGGGCTGGATTTCATCAGGCATAGTATCCATTGCAGTGTGGTATGTGCACCCAGTAACGAGCCACCTGCTGCTCTACATAGGCGTATTGACGATTGCCGTGGGCATTTCATTGCTTGTCTCAAGCAAAAGGCTTTCGGCAATTATAGACGAATACAAAAAGACAAAAAAATAAAGAAAAGAAAACGGGGATCTGTCAAATTCAATCTGAACCATGCGACTCGTTGTCGTTGTGCTCAACCATCATCGGGTGCATATGCGTACCGTTTATGGTATTTGATGATATGCACGTCTGAAGCTTGCCGAAAGAGCCGTTCAAATCCGACCTGAGCGTCTGCACCTGCGTCTTATTCTTGACAGCACTAAATGCATCGCCGAAAAGCACCATCAGCTCGCCCCTGAATGCTATCAGGTCGCCCCTTAAGGTGTGCACAGAAGCGTTGCTCCCTATGTCTGCCTGCAGCTTCGAATTCGCTTTGTCTACTCCCGAAGAGTTCAGGCTTACGTTAAGCACATTTGACGCTACCGGAGCGGCAGAATCAACGAAAGTCGTCTTGCACTGCACCAACGCGCCCAGCTGCTGCTTACTGGTTACGAATTTCCCGAATCTGCCCCACAAACCCATTCTCATCAACCCATGGCCCATTCCATGATTCTCAGCAAAATTCGGGGTTTCATTCAGCGCATTTGAATTCAGGACGCTGCTTCCGTTATGCCTGAAGTTCAGGCTTACCGCGCCTATGCTTGCCGCCAATATGGCTGCTGTTGCAATGAATACCAACAATATCTTCGTTTTCATGTCATCACTTTATTTGTCATATCGTTATCATGTCTATCATATGCTTGAGTTCACCATGCTTACCGCATTGGCGCTTATCGTCCCGGTGGAATTGAGCACCCCTCCTGTATTGCTCGTGATGGAGTTGATTCCTGCTACGACATTAGAGGACGAGCTTGCACCAGTTTCGGGAAGGCCTATGGTGCTTGTCGTGGCGCTCGATAAGGTTGTGCTGCTTGATGCCTCTACGGTGCTTGTTACTGAAACGCTATCCGTAGAATTTAGGTGCACGTGCCCTACATCTATTGCTATTTCGGAAATGTTTCCCGTTATGCCTGCACCGCATGAGAGCGCGCCATTTTGCAAGCTGCATTGCGTGCTGAAAGCGCCATTACTTGAATTATTGACTGATATGTTCAGCTCCGAGCTGCTCCCGCTGGATCCTCCCCTGCTCATCAATCCGTGGTTGAGCGCCGATGCGCTTATGTTCTCCTCAACGTGCTGCGAGCCTGCATTCACCACGTCCTGCACTGTTGCATTCCCTGAAAACCCTTCTGTTGAGTTCGTGGCTATTCCTATCGGCCAGCACCTTCTCACCGCGACTTTGCCTGAAGAGGTGCTTATGTACGTCGGATAGCAGCAATTTATCACAGGTGGGTGCGAGCTTATGCCTGTTACGCTTACCTTTGATGTCGTCCCGACCTGGACGTTGCTGCCTATCACTGCGGTGCTGTTGTTTTCGAACGGGTGCGCGTACAGGGCGCAGCACATCCTGATCAGCGATGCATCGTCCTTTGCGCTTATGTTAAAGCTGCTCCCGTTCTGCGGCAGCTGGCTTATGCAGCTGTTGTAGGCTATCCCTGCAAGGGACTTGCTCTGGAAGCCGGCGCTGTGGTTGCTTCCAGATATCCCTATGCCTCCTGTAAGGTTCAGAATGCTACTCGCATCTCCTCCTATGATTATGCCGGTCCTTGTCCTGACTATTACAGGTATCTTGGCGCTGCCGTAAAAGTTGATCCTCCCGTTCGATGAAACTATGTTTATGTCCTGCGGAACTGAATAATTGCTTACCATGGTGCCATTTTGGTCCATGCCCTCCTCAAACTCCCTTTTTATCATGCCCGGGCCATTTGCTACTATTATGGAGCTTTGGTTAAGCTGCAGCTGATTGTCTGAAACATGCCTGAGGTTAACCACGGGCATCATGACTATGCTTCCGCTTCCCGTAACGTGCAGCGAATGCTCTAGGTCGAAATCTATGTTTATCCAGTTTGTTGTGTCATTTGTTATGTTGAAATCCACCATCATCCTCAGCTTTCCTGAAGGCAGGACTACGCTCTCCTTCGTGCCATTTACGGTTGCCGTTACGTTCGATATGTTCAACACAACCTCGTCATAGATCCCATTGCTCAGCGTTATGCCTGCGAGTATCGTGGATATGTTCTTGAGCTGTACAAGATCAAAGCTCTTCGCCTGCAGGGGTATGTTGTACCACTTCCCTGTCGTATCACTGTGTATGCTTGCGCTGTCGGCGGTGACTACCAGCGAGCTTATGTTGTAGAATGACGGCGCATCTGAAACTGTGAATATCGTGCTGCCTATGGGCACCGCCGCACCTGGCGCAAGATAGACCATATTGCTTGATGCAACATGCGGATTACCATGGAATATCAAGAATGCCGCAACCAGGGCTATTGCAATGGCTGCAAGAGGCACTGCAATCCTTTTTGGATCTATCCACCTGTTCACATTGGGCCTATTAAGTATCTCGTACCTGCTATTGTCCCTGATAAGTTCATAATATTTCCATTTTCTCGGTCTATCCTCAACAAGCCTTATCGTTCCAGAATCTGTAAGTTCCTGCAGATGCTGGCTGATTGTTGAAGGTGCAAGACCTAGCCTGTTGCTGATGTCTGTTAGGGTAACATTCCTTTCACCCAGGATTTCAATAATCTTCTTTTTGGTATCTCCTGTTTTGCTCATCCTAACACCTGTTATCTATGACTTCCGATAAGTATATAAAAGATACCCATCTTTTCGGTTTTCATTTCGGTTTTACGACGTAAAATATGCATAAAATATTTCGGTAAAATTTAAGGAAATTTTATTAGCGGAATAATATATCGGAAACAAACCGTAATGTAAAAATATTTCGGTTTTCGCAATGATTACTGATACCGAATTAAATAAATCATGCATTTATACCTAAAGCACCAATAATTGATGAATAAACAGCATAAGCTTCTGGGATATGAATGATGAGGCACAAAACACTTGGCGATACTGGCGAACGCCTTTCGGAAATAGGAATAGGCACATGGAAAATGGGCATCAATCCGGAAAAGGAGACACTGGCGCTGCAATCCGCGCTTGATGATGGCATTAATTTAATAGACACTGCAGAGATGTACGCAACCGAGGCGATTGTGGCCAAGGCCGTAGAAGCACGTAAGGGCGTATTCATAGCCACAAAGGTTTCCCCTAATCATTTCAAATATAATGATCTGATAAATTCATGCGATGCAAGCCTTAGAAGGCTTGCCGTAGGGCAGATAGACCTATACCAGCTCCACTGGCCGAATCACCGTATAAGCATAAAAGAGACGATGCGCGCAATGGAAGACCTTGCAGAGGACGGGAAGATAAGGCATATAGGCGTAAGCAATTTCAGCGTCAACGAGCTCATAGAGGCCCAAACCGCCATGGACAGGTATGAAATAGTATCGAACCAGGTAGAATACAGCGTGCTAACAAGGGAAATAGAGGAAGACCTGCTCGATTTCTGTGAGGATAATAAGATAACCATAATAGCATACAGCCCGTTCGGCACAGGGCTTTTGTTCGATAATAGGTACCGCAAAACCTTCGATGCATTGGATATGATAGGGAAGCGGCACAATAAAACCGCGGTACAGGTTGCCCTGAACTGGCTTACATCGAAAAAGGGCGTCATAGCGATACCGAAAACCAGCGACCTGGATCACGTAAACGAGATAATCGGTGCGTCAGGCTGGAAGCTTTCCAAAAGCGAGATAAACGAGATAAACTCGCTGAGCCAGAGGAAAGCGCCGCTGGGGGGATTCCTGAAGCCTGTCCTGAAGGGCACCAGCATGTGGGCAGGTGCAATGCAGTCATTCAACGAAAAGAGGATCGCTGCGCGTCAAAACCGCAATACTGCTATGTCCTCAAAAAAATAATGCCCCTTTGAAACAATTTCAGCATGCAGCCTTTCCACGTCTTTCTCAAAGCGGTTGAAGGAGCTTTCAACGATGAGCACGCAATGCCTATCCAAGACATGCTCTTTGTATGAACCTATGAACCTGTCTATGTAGTGCCTGCCGTTCTCGCCTCCGTCTAGAGCCAGATGCTTCATTTCCTTGCTTATTACGTACGGCGGGTTGAATACTATGGTGTTGAACCTTTCACCTATACTGTCGAACATGTCTGATCTCAGGAATTTCCCGGAAACGCCATTCTGCTCGGCGTTCGCCCTGGCGCATTCCAGTGCTTTTTCATCTATGTCGGAGAACGTGACCTCGCATCCTTTGAGCGCAGCTACAATTCCCTGTATTCCCGTGCCCGTCCCGAGATCCAGCACCTTCCCGAACGCGTGCATGTTTACCGACTCGGCAAGCATGTACGAATCCTCGCGCGGCTCATAGACGCCCCTGCATTCGTTTAATTTTATGTCCTTGACGTGCATTAAACCATTGATTGTGCCTGATTAATTTACTACAGCATAAAATAAAAAAGAAAAAGAAAAAAACAAACAAAGCCATGGCCGATTACTCTGGCGGATTGCTGCTGCGCGCTACTGTATAAGACATGCCATTCCTTCCAACTTCCACGTCTATCTTGTAGCTGACCTTCCTGGACTGCTCAGACATCATGCGTTCGCTTATCTTCTTGCACCTTATTGCCTCCTTTATCTGGCTTATGAGTGAGTCCCTCAATCCTATGTCACTCATTCTGGAGTCCAGCATCGCCTCTTCAGTGAGGTCCGCGCAGTATATCCTGCTCATTTCGTCCACCATGGAATCTATACACCTCTCGAGCTCTCGCTCGCTTATGTGTTCCGATCCCATACGTTAACCCCTGAAACGCACCTACGCTACACTACAGGCATAACCTCAGAAAAAGCGCCCGTACACAACAGCACAGGCAATTACCTATTTGTATGGCGCAGTGATGCGCAGCTTTCTTGGTAAAGCTTTGGATTTAAAATATTTATACTTTACTATAAATCTTTTACTTTAATAAATATTGATGTACTAAAAGAAACAAATAAATACTTTTGCATGCATAAATATTACTACCAAGCAAAACTTGGCCAACCTCGGAAACGCGCCTGCGCTTCGGCGCAGGCAAATTAAATGCCCTTTACGCTCTTTTTTGAAACAAGCCTCTTGACTATCTCGTTGCCTATCTCTGTGCCTGCTGTTTCTTCGGCCAGGACCGTCTTGTATGCCCCAGCCTTCTCAAGCCTGTCAGCATTGTCCTCCTTGTTGGCTCTTACTATGACGTCTATGTCCTTATGGGCCGTTTTCGCTGTTATTGAGACGAGGGCATTCTGCATGTCGTCCTTGCTGCATGCGATCACGCACCGCGCCCTATCTATTCCCGCAAGCCTGAACACCTCCGCAGACCTCAGGTCCCCATTTATAGCCAGGCCGTTTTCCCTGTAAAGCTGCCTGAGCTCCTTCTGGTTTTGCGCTATTGTCACGGACTTTATGCCCTGCTTCTTGAGATCTTCCGAAAGCACCTTCGAGAAGCTGTTGTACGGGACTATGATTACGTGTCCGCGCAGATTGTTAATCCTTGAAGATATGATGCGCTCCCTGAGGTTGAAATTGTTTATGAAATCGAAGAACCATGAGGCAAGTAGAACGGTAAGGAGCGGGAATATCGTTGCATCAAGCAGCTTTGAAATGAAGAAGAGCGGGTTGGAGGCCTCGCTGAAGTTGACAAGGTAAAAGCTCACCTGCAGCGAATCCAGCGAATTTTCTATGATTGCCGTCCACAGGCCTACTCCCGCAGCTACTGATAATGCCAGAGATGCAAGAAATAGTACCGCGACTATGAGGATCAGGGTGTATTGGGTTCTCTTAAGGTTCACCATATTTCACACCTTCGATATCCTCTCGCCCAGTTCAACCCCTGCAACAATCTCGGGCACTAGGCATAGGTCCGCACCGCCGCGCTGCATCTTCCTTACGTTCATCTCGTCCCTGGCATTGGATATTATCTTTATCTTAGGATTTGCATTGTGCGCGGTAACTATCCCCAAGAGGTTCGTGAAATCGCTTTCTGTCGCAAATATTATTGCCTTTGCGTTCTTCAGCGATGCATTTTCAAGTACCTTCCTTTCAGTGAAATCCCCCTCAATGACATTGAAGCCAATGTCGCGAAGAAGATTTACCTTTTCCTGGTTTTTTTCTATTATGACAAAATGCATCCTGCCCGCGCCGAGGTCGTTGCAGAGCCTTTCGGCAAGCATTGAATATCCGCATACTATTATGTGCCCCCTCAGGTGCTTTGCGGTTATTGTCTCAAGTTTTGACTTGAGGTCTATGTTTGAAAGAAGGTTTATGAATGCAGCTATAAGGAAACCTATTATGACCACCTTGGCCAGGCCGTCTAGTATCGATACTATGACGAAACTGTAGAAAAGGTAGCCGTAGTTGTTTGCAGCCAGCGCTGCGGTAATGGGCACCCACGAGCCTTCGCCGTTAGCATCGAACAGAGCGGAGAGCGTATAGTAACCCGCGGCATAGATATTGTGCGATATAAGGTCTAGGATCACAACAGAGAACAGCATGAAAAGGATAGTGGCTACTACCAGGATTACTATCACCCTTGTGGCAATGCTTTCCGAAGGGTTTGGATTTGAGCCGGTCATTTTCAGGACTTTAGCTTCTTTATCTCCTTCAATATCTCGCTGCTTGCTGTTCTCTGCGGCATTACTATGTAGTCCGCGCCAACCTCTACAAGCTTCTCCCTGACGAATTCATCGTTAGCCCTAGCGGCTATGAAGAGCCTCTTATTCAGATCGTGCGCGGCAAGGACGGTGAACAGGTTTTTCGCGTCATCGTCGAGCGCAACCGCTATCGCCTTGGCATTTTCTATGCCTGCGCTCTTGAGCGTCCTTGAATACGTAGCATCGCCCTCTATCACGTTATAGCCGAGCTCCCTGAGCATCTGTATCTTCTTCTGGTCATTCTCTATCACTACGAAACTCATGTTGTATTCAAGGAGCACATCCACTATCTTCTGGCCTACAACCCCATATCCGCAAACTATGACATGGCCCTCCAATCCCATCTTATTAGCCATCTATGCACCAAAACATCCATACGGCAAATGATTCAATATTGCAACCAAGCTTTAATAATTGTTGATATGGCATTGAGATATCTAAAAGTTAAATCTGCACTGAAACACCACGGTCCGTTACTCTGGCAAAAGGAAAAGCCCGCTGCGGTGATACATATAAATATGAGGCCAAGGACAGATTATCCGTGGGATAAAATGGCAACTAAGGATATCGAAGCCGCAGAGACCAAGCGCGAAGAAATAAGAAGCATGGGGGAAACCATTGTAATACTGGCACCAAAGCAATGGGCGGATCTTGCAGGTACCATTAGCATACTGGAGGCGAATGGCATGAGGCTGCTAAAGGAAAAGGAGTCTTTTGCACACATAATGCAAACAAAGGAGCTTGGCAAAAGGCTTGCCGGGGAGTGGTTTTTCATAGACGGGCGCGGAACGGATAAAAAAGGCTATTATAACGTACGCGAAAACGGGGATCTTGTAAAGTTCGGGATAATGGACCACCTATTGAGAAACTTCAAGGACCCTGAAGGCATAGCGCATGCAAGCAGCGGAAACTGGTCCCTGTGCATGGCAATCTCACCGCCCAATCATATGGCGATGGGCAGGCAGTTTGAGCTGATGGGCGGGATATCTCCGGAACAGCGCGCACCTGTCGCTGTCGGCATAAGGGAGAGCCGCAAGGCAGCCGGACTCCTCCGGTATGACAAATAATAGAGCCAATAAAACTATGATTTTAGCTCCGGCATAAGCCAATGTCGAATTTGAGTTTATCCGAATAAGCTTGTTATGCATTATTATGAAGAATGTTTATCTTAATAAACCTCTACCTACAAAGATAATAGCAGAGCTTGCAGCTTTAATATTTTCAAGTTTGGTGTTATAAATATGACTGAAAAGACGAAAAACAATTCTAATGAAAAAGAAACAGAAGCTAAAAATAATAATAAATACGGTGCTATTCTTCTGTGTGGCGGTAGGGGTACTAGACTTAGAGAATTAACACACGATGAAATACCCAAATCTTTGGTTAAAGTTGAAGGTAAGGAACTTATTGGATACAGTATAGATGACATGTTGTACTCTAAAATGGTCGACAAATTAGTATTTGCTGTTGGCTATAAATCAGAACAAATTATCAACTATGTTAATAATCTGAAACTAGATACCAAGGTAGAGTTTTCATATCAAAGTAAACCAGGAGTTTTATGCGCTGTGAAAGAAGCAGCAGCACATATAGAGGGAAGCAAAGTGATTTTCTGTAATAGCGATGAAATTAGAGTAAACTTACATTTAGACGAAGCTATCCTTTATCACGAAACTTCTAGTTATGTTGCTACCATGGTAGCTACCTATACTGATGCTTTACATGAAAAGGGCGTATTAGAATTAGATGATAAAAATGTTGTATTAAAACTCAGACTAAGAGATTCTGTTTATGCCTCTAAACCTGAAGAGACCGGTTTAGTAAATGCAGGTATTGTTATAATGAACAAATCTGCTATAGACTATTTTGATCCAAGTTATGAAAAAGATTGGATGGGTATTATCGAACCTTTGATTAGAACTAGCAATTTAAGGGCGTATATAGATTCAAATATAAAATTCCTTCATGGAAATACACGAGAACAAGTTTCAGAAGCCAAAGAATATATAGGAAAATTGCAAAGAAATAAAAAATAATTATATTTTTATATCATCTTTTTAACTTTCTAATTTCACTTAATGCATCTACAACTTCCCTATCTAGTTTTTCATCTGCAGACCCCGCAAATCCCTTATGTAAAGTCAATATGCCCTTTGCAAAATAACCTATATTTGCCACTAAAGTTAGATTATTTGAATTTTTTGCAGCTTTGACACCTTTCATTATGGTTTCCGTTTTTTCTTCG
Source organism: Candidatus Micrarchaeota archaeon (assembly GCA_028866575.1). Taxonomy (NCBI): domain Archaea; kingdom Nanobdellati; phylum Microcaldota; species Microcaldota archaeon. The sequence goes on from JAGWHU010000001.1 coordinate 153,327, forward strand.
ATGGAGGTCATAGAATTTGCGCCTCTAATTGTCTCTCCAATCAAAATATCTAGGTACATCTTACCAGCTACATCCCAAAATTTTTCTGATTTAGCTTTATCATCAGCTAAACCATATGCCTGAGCGGATTTCTCTATTAAAGCGATTATTTGTTTATATTTGGTATATACTTCTCTATTGCCAACTATATTGCCTGTGTCTAATCTATTTAACCTCCTGCTTGCCTCCATAGCAAATGCTTCTGGATCTATCAAAGATTTTTTTGTTGCTGTTTCTACCATGTTATCTATTATAATTAACTATTAGGGGATATTTATATTTTTGTGTTAATAGTTGCAAATGCTTAAAAAGCCCTCACCCGACTAAAAAGTCCGACGCGAAGCACCATTATCTTAGATACATCTTTTCTAGACATATTAAAGAAATGTTAAATGCTTAAATTATTAATGTAATAAACAATAATTACATCATTGGTGTAAGGTCGATGGTAAATAAATGGAAAGTGCTAGAACATAAAAAGGTGTATAGTTCACCGTTCGTTAATGTATATATTGATAAAGTAAGGTTACCTAATGGGAAGGTTATAGACGATTATAGCGTTATAGAAAAACCAAGTTATGTGATACTTGTTGCAACAGATCACAGTGGTAAGGTTGTTACAATAAAGGAGTACAAACACGGTGCAAAAGAGATACAATTGACACTCCCTGCAGGATTAAAAGAAAATAATGAATCTCCAATCCAGGCAGCTAAGAGAGAATTAAGGCAGGAAACGGGCTATGTTGGTGGTAAATTTAAATATGTGGGTAAAATCAACGAATATGCATCTAAAGACACACATAATGTATATATTGTAAAGGTTACAGGGTTGAAGTTAAGAGGAAAACAAGATTTAAAAATCGGTGAAGAAATAGAAGTAAAACCTCTCACAGTTCCGGAATTAAAAATGCAAATTCGTAAGAAGATGTGGAAAAATGGCAGCGCACTTGCAGCTTTAGCATTTTCAGGTTTGTTGTTGAGAACAGAATAATTGATGGATAAATTTGAATTGATTCATCATCGAAATAATATAAGAACTTCTATTAAAAGTGCACTAGGGACATCTACCAAACTACGACTATAAGCACTAAATAAAATACTAGCTAGAAAACATGACTTTTGAGCCATGTCCTAAGTGTAAAGTAGCTCCAGCCAGATTCGAACTGGCGTTTACGGCTCCAGAGGCCGCCGTCCTTTTATGGTTGCAAAATGCAATGACCACTAGACGATGGAGCTAAATACAGTATATTATTCCGCGCAGGTTTTATATGTTATTGTTAAAAGTAAAGCTATGGCAGTCGGGCGTAGCGTTACGTCATTGGAGGAAATAAGGGACATAATAATAGCCGATGTAGTGCTTATCACGGCGTTTTCGCTCACCAGGATTGGTGGAATACCCGGTTTCCAGGGAAACCAGGGCGCCCTGGGGCAGTTCCTTTATTACCTCCCAATAGCCGCAATAGGCGTCACCCTGAGCTTCATACTTCACGAGCTCATGCACAAGTTCCTTGCAATGAGATACGGCGCAGCTGCGGAATTCAGGACCTCGCTGTCCGGCCTTGCGGTAACAATCGTAACCGGGGCGTTTGGATTCCTGCTCGGCATACCTGGCGCAACATACATATACACCAACTCTTTTACCGACAAGGAGAACGGCCTTGTATCCATTGCCGGCCCGCTTACTAACCTTGCGGTATTCGTGGTCTTTCTTGGCATAGCGCTGGTATTCTCCCCCCCTACGAATTCCTTCCTTTATTCAGTTACATCATTCACGATATTCATAAGCATACTCCTTGCGTTCTTCAACATGCTGCCGATATACCCGCTTGACGGAAGCAAGGTGCTCCACTGGAGCAAGCCGATATATGCGGTCTCGATGCTTGCCATTTTCGCGCTGATGGTGCTTTTCACGGGCATAGGCATATTCGACATAATAATATTCGTTGTCGTGGCGCTGGTGTTCTCCCTGTTTTACAGGTTCGTGCTCTGACAAGGAGTATAAAACCGTAACGGCAGCCTTTTATAAGTATTATAAACATTTGTTAGCAATTATCTATGTGTTTTAATGGCGGATGAACCTGCAGGAAAACCCAAAAAGAGCGAAGGTAATCCAGAGATAGGAGAAACACGAACATCGATAGATGCACTCCTTGAGCTGCTCAGGGAGAAGGGAAGGATGGAGCTGAGCAGCATCGCGATAAAGCTTAACGTTGACGCAAGGATGGTGGAGAACTGGGCCAAGGTGCTGGAGAACGGCAACCTGATAAGGATAACGTACGAAGTAGGCAGGATGTACCTGGAGCCAGTCAATCTTACCCCCGGGCAGCAGAAGGACCTCAAGACGAAGACCGACATAACCAAATTCATACTGGAGGAGGACCTCGCCATAGAGCGCATATCCCTTGACAAGTTCTCTAAGAGCATAGACGAGCTAAACGAATCCCTTGGAAGCCTCAACAAGATGTACCAAAACAAGCTCCCAGATGTGCAGCGCATACTTGCCGAAGTCGACAACGTGTATGCACCCCTGGAAGCTAAGAAGAAGAGCATGGACAGGATAAAGGACGAGATAGAGAAGGACTTCGAGGAAATAGACAAGAAGGCCGACGCGCTGTACGCGAAGCTCAACAGCTTCTCCCCCAAACAAACAGAATCAAAGGTGAACGACAGGCGCGACCAGCTAAGCAAGGTACTCGAGAGCACTAACGATTCGCGCGAGGCCATAAACGATATGGAGAACAACAAGGACAAGTTCTTCAATTCGATGGAAGCAGAAATAAGCTCCCAGATAAAGGAGATAAGGCACCAGTTCGCGAATTCAAAATACAACATAGAATACGCCCTGAAGACCAACTCCAAGCAGCTCAACGGGCTAATAAAGGACATACAGGCCCAGGTGAGATCCGCGCAGAAGGTATCGAAGGAAGTGGACAGCTACAGGAAGGAGTTCGAGACCGCAAAGCACGATCTCGAGGTGCTGAAGAGCGATTTCAAGGACAAGTACCAGAGGATAAAGCAGGGCATGGAAAAGGACAACAAGCTCATAGAATCAGAGTCGAAACGCGCCTCTGACATACTCAATTCGATAAAGGACAACTTCGGAGACGTGGCGAAGTTCGATGACGACCTGAAGCGGTGGAACAGGAACATCAACGACATGAGCCGCGACGTTTTGTCGACAAAGACCGAGATAATAAAGCTAACCAACCAGCTCAACGCGCTTGACTCCAACAAGAACATGTCCATAGAGAAGAGGGCAAAGGCCCTGGACGACCTGAAAAAGGACGGCAAGGCCACGAAGGACAAGACTGCTGCAATAAAGAAGGCCATAAAGGACGTTTCCGACGAGATAAAGCGCAAAGCTGACGAGGCGAAGTGACAATGTACGAAGGTACCGAAACCATACTCGCTGAATACGAGCTTGACGCACACGGTACCCCTGTCAAGATAATAATATTCGAGAGCGCGGATTTCGTGCCGCAGTACAGCATAACGTTTCCGGGCATAGGTGACGCGACAAAGCTTCTAATAATGTCGCTTAGGGGCGAGCTAACCGCTATGGTGCCCATAGACCCAGCAAGGATAGAGGACAAACGCTATTCCAGTTCGCTGAACCAGAAATACATAGACGCTGGCAACATACTGATAGACAAATACGTGCCAGGCACAAGGCCGGAAACCAAAAAGCTGCTCACGTCCTACATACTCAACATGATGCTCGGGCTCGGCGACCTCGAGGCCCTGATAGCGGATGACAACCTTGAGGAGATAGCCGTCAACGGGCCCAAGGATTTCATCTGGGTATTCCACAAGAACCTTGGATGGTGCAAGACCAACATAAAGCCGGTAAACGACAATACGATATACGACCAGGCGTCGCAGATAGGCAGGAGGATAGGCAGGCAGATAAACAACCTCTCGCCGCTCATGGATGCGGAGCTTGCAGACGGCTCGAGGGTAAACGCCACGCTTTATCCCATATCCCAGTCCGGCAACACGATAACCATAAGGAAATTCGCCAAGAACCCGTGGACCATGCCTGCGCTGGTGAAGGTCGGGTCCATATCGCCGGAAATAGCCTCGCTCGTGTGGCTCTGCATACAGAACGAGATAAGCCTCATATTTTCCGGAGGGACAGCAAGCGGCAAGACAAGCTTCCTTAACGCGTGCAGCATATTCTTCCCCGCCAACAGGAGGATAATATCCATAGAGGAAACAAGGGAGCTTCAGCTTCCGAACTTCCTGCAATGGATAGCAATGGTCTCAAGGGAGCCAAATCCGGAGGGCAAGGGCGAGATAACGATGTACAGGCTCATGATAAACGCGCTGAGGCAGAGGCCTGACATAATGCTCGTCGGGGAAATAAGGACGCAGAAAGACGCAGAGACGCTGTTCGAGGCGATACACACCGGTCATGCGGTATACGGCACGGTTCACGCCGACAACGCCCAGGACACTATCGTCAGGATGACCAATCCCCCTATAGACGTGCCAAAGATAACGATGAATGCGCTCGGCGGGGTTGTCGTGCTGTTCAGGCACAGGTCTAAGGGGATAAGGCGAATGCTCGAGTTCGGGGAGATGCTCAATACCGGTGACGTTAACGTGCTGTACAAGTGGAACATACTGAACGACAGGTTCGGCCAGATAGGCGAGATGACCAGGCTGCTTGACACGCTCACCCTTTACGGCGGCCTCACAAGGAAGGACGTTGGGGAGGACATAGCGGAGAAATCTGCAATAATGAAGTGGATGGTGAGGAACAACGTCGTGTCAATAGACGATGCGGGTTTCGTTATAGCCAACTACTACAAGCATAAGGATAAAGTAATTAAGCTGGTAAATGATAATGTTGAGTATTCGAAGAAGGTATTCTAAAGTGGTGCATTGGACGTAAAATATTCCGATCTCTTGAAGATCGTCGAGGAGGTTGAGTCCGGCTCTGAAAAGACCGAGTTCAACACAATAGACATCTCGAAGATCAAGAGCTCGAAGATACAGAGGACTTCCAAGCCGCCGTTCAAGCCGCTGCTCTCATTGGCTATTGGCATGGAATCCGGCCATGCGCCGGCAAGGCCCGCGGGGGCACAGCAGCAGGCACGCCCAAAACAGGCACCTCCACCAAAGCAGCAAGCCAGCATGCCAATCCAGCCAGCAGAGCAGAAGAGCCAGGTAAGCGAGGTCAAGAAGGAGATAGGCTCGTTTGCGAACATGCTGAGCGGCAACGAATCACGGGATTCCCCAAGCAGTTACCAGCTTTCCGAGCTTTCAGTGCAGGACCAGATATCAGAGATCAACAGGATAATAGAAAGCGCGCGCAAGCATACGCTTGACCAGGAGCAGATGCAGGTCATGAAGATGGGGCTTTACAGCCTTGACAGGCAGCTCATGGAGCAGAAGCAGCAGGGCAAGATGGACAGGTCCGCGCAGAACATGGCGAAGATAAGGGACAAGCGCCTCTCCGAGGCGATAGAGCTGTTAAGTGATGGCAAATGAGCCTACTGGGCAAGAAGACTACTTCGGACAGCAGGAAACGCAGCACAGCCAAAGCCCAGCCCGCAAAGCCAGAGGCAAAGGCCTCGCGCGAGGCAAGGATTCCTGGCAGCCAAAGGGCGCCAAACGGCTTCAAAACATATCTTGAGGGCATAGGGTCAAAAAGGAAGGGCCTCGAGATGGCGCTGAGGGAGCAGGGGGTCAAGGCCACGCTCTACGAGTTCGTAAGGAACATGCTCATAGCATCCATCGCATTGGGCATAGTTCTTGGCGCTACGATATTCCTGCTTTTCCAGCACATAGGCCTGCAGCTCATGCAGGGCGTCATACTCAGCGGGCTCATGGGTGTAGTGGTCTTCTACATGTCCTTCCAGACGTTCCTCAACTTCCCCACGCACAAGAGCAGGACCGTATCAAAAAACGTCGAGCGCGACATACTCTTCGCCGCGAGGGACATGATAATATCACTGAGATCCGGGATGCCGCTGTTCAACGCGATAACGTCCATAAGCACAGGCTACGGAGACGCCAGCAAGGAGTTCGCCAAGATAGTGGAGCGCGTGCAATTGGGTATACCACTTGAGGACGCGATAGACCAGACCGTATCGGAATCCAAGAGCAAGTCCTTCAGGAGGATAATGCTCCAGGCCGCGGTGAGCATAAGGGCCGGTGCCGATGTCATATCTGCGCTCCAGAGCGTAATAGACCAGCTATCGCAGGAGCGCATAATAGAGCTGAGGAGATACGGCCAGAGGCTCAACGCCATAGCCATGTTCTACATGCTGTTCGGAATAATACTCCCGAGCATGGGGATAGCCGTTGTCACGATACTGACAACCTTCATTGCCATATTTACCATCAACACCACCGTCCTGGAATTCGCGCTTGTCGGGATAGTGTTCCTGCAGATAGTGTTCCTTGAGATGATAATCGGCTCCAGGCCTGTATTCTCGCTGTGATGCAATGCCAGGTATAAGATTCGAAAGGCTGGTTTCCAGGGACCTTGGCATAAAGCTGTCAAGGGAGCTGGACCTTGCCGGAGTGAAAATGGAAGTGGAGAAGCTGCTCAGGATAATGATAGTGGGCGCGGTGCTGCTTCTCGTGTTCGTTTCGTTCACTCTTTACGTGCTGGGTTTCAACGTACTCATAGACGCAGCTGGAGGCCTTGGCAGCGCAGCCGTGTTCATACTAGTCATATACTTCGTCCTCGAATACAAGATAGACGCGAGGAAGAGCCAGGTGGAGGAGATGCTGCCTGATTACCTCCAGATAGTGTCAGCCAACCTGAGGAGCGGGATAGCGCTTGACAGGGCAATGCTCCTGGCTGCAAGGCCCGAGTTCAAGTTCCTAACCGAGGACGTCAAGGAGATGAACAGGCGCATATTCGGGGGCGAGAACTTCGACTCGTCGCTGAAGACGTTCGCCGCGCGCTACAGGTCGTACCAATTATCCCATGCCATAAGGATGATACTCGAATCGCTCAAGTACGGCGGGGCCATGGCTGATCTGATAGAGCAGATATCCAAGGACATGAGGAACCAGCAGATGACCCAGAAGGAGGTATCCAGCCAGCTTTTCATGTACAGCATATTCATAGCATTTGCCGGGCTTATAGCTGCGCCAGTGCTCTACGGCCTTACCGCGCAGATGATAGTGGTTACCGATGCGGTATGGAAGGGGATACTCACTCAGAATCCCGGAGGGCTACCGACAACCGGAATATCGTTCCTGAAGCCGAGCCCGCCGCAGATATCGCCAACTACCTACCACAACTTCTCGCTTGCAGCGATAATAATAATAACCGGGTTCGCAAGCCTGATAATGTCTGCAATATCCTCCGGATCGGCCATAAAGGGGCTGCGCTGGCTTCCCATATTCATAATCATCGGGATCGTAATATTCATAGTAATGCAGGCGTTGATAGGCGGGATATTCGCAGGTATCGGAGCAGGAATATGACATTTCACGGCTGCGAGTATGAGGCGCCGCAGGCGTTGCCTATCGTGTTCGAATTGGTGCATACGCCCTGAGAATCCGCAAAGTATGCTGGGTTCAGGCCGTTCGCTGTATTGGTGCTCTGGTTCATCAGGCCATTGTACCCTATTGACAAAGGCCACCTGTCTGTCGGCGCATTGCCTACTATGCTGTCATTTAGGAAGAGCTGCCCTACCTGCGCTCCTGAAAGCTGCACGTTGTAGAACTGCACGTCAGCCATCTTCCCTGCAAAGGTGCTTGCTACCTCTGCCTGCAGGGTGCACGAGCCTGTGCACGAAGTGGACCAGTAGTCAACGCTGCCCCCGTTGCCCGTGAACGATCCTGATCCTGATCCTGCATTTGCCCCATCAACATAAAGAGCCTCGGTTCCAGATACCTGCGAATAGGTAAGGACTATGTTGTGCCATGTGTTGACATTAGCCACGGAATAGGAGATTGCCGAGCCGCCGTTTACCCCTGGAAGAGCTGCGTATATCGTGTTCCTTCCTATGCTTAGCGCAGGCACGCTGGAGCATGAGCCTGGAGGCACCTTGCATCCGATTACATCCACTACGGGGCCGCTGGCAGCTGCGCTTACATATACCCATGCTGAAATGCTGAATGACGAAAGCGAATTTCCATAGTAGCTGCCAAGGCCTCCAAATGCATATCCATTCCCGTTGAACGATCCTACGTTCGGTATTACCGCATTGGCAAGCCCCAGCGAAAGTGCCTCGGCCCCGCCTGCGCCCGATGGCCCTGCATCCCCAAGGTAAAGGTGCTGCAACGTGGAATCGCTGCATGAGTTTATGTTGGCGCAGTTGTACGCTCCCTCAACCATGTTGGTGATGTTGCCGAAGCCGAGCGATCCGCCGTGCACCGGATCTCCCGTATAGCCGTACATGTAGGCGTAAGGCACGGAATTTGCGCCATAAAGCACTACGTTGCCGTTGTTGCGCCTGCCGCTTATGTCATTGGAATTTCCGGAAAGCGGCCACCACCCCGCCAGGTTGCCCTTGCCGAGCGCGATCCCCCCTATTCCCTCATAGTACAGCCTTGCTGACTGATATCCGCTAAGCGTTGTATTGTATACCTGTATGTTGGCCATCGATCCGTTGAGCCCCCCGGATCCACCTCCTATAATGAAATTGCTGGGAGATGAGCTGCACATGGAGAACCCTCCCGTGCCTATCCTCACGCCGTCAAGATATATGTATGCGTTATAAGATAGCGGGGCTGTGGAATTGTACACCGCCACTATGTTGTGCCATGTATTCTGCGCAACAATTCCGCTTATCTGTATGGAATTTACAGCGCCGCATGAAGGCGTCTGCGAGCCGAACACCACCGCAGAATTCTTTATTTCAAGCTCAAAGGAGGGTCCCGACGCTGAAAGCTGCTGCACAAGAACCGCATTGGAATAGCTTGATATCTGGTTTCCCGAATCGAACCAAACGGAAACTCCGAACCCGCTGCCTGTCGAAGAAAGCGCCTGATTCGCGCCTACAGACTTTATCCCAGATGGGGAAAAAACCGCGACCGGCCTGTTGTAAATCCCGAACGAGTATATACCATAAGACGACTTTTTGCTGATGTTGTTCTGGGACCAGTCAAGATACGATGGCGCTGCGCCCGAGCTGTAATAATTGTTGCTCAAAACGTCATCATGCACTTTGGATATGTCCAGCAAAGAAAGGCCGGCGCCGCTGAGCAGGAGCGACGTGCCGTTGTCCAGAATCGAAATGATGTTGCTGCTGCTTCCATAAACAAGGTAAGGCACACCATACGCGCCGCCGATCGCATTGTAGGTTACGACGCCCCCGAACCCGCACGAGCCGATAGGATAATCATCAGGTATTGCAAGTATGTATCCAGAATTTCTGAAGCGCTGCGGTATGCCGCTGCAGGAGCTTATCCCGTTCTCAACGATCAGAGTGCCGTATGTGAACTGGAACGGCGCAATGCTTCCCGACAACGCATATTCATTACCTATTACGTAAGCGCCCCGGTAATCCTTGGTGAGGCTTATCTGGCGGTTGCTTCCGCCTTCTACAGCGTAAATGTCAGGGCTCCCGTTAAGCTGCACTGTCGTGCTGGCCGTTATCGGATACGCAAAGGATCCGGAGCTTGAATTGATTATGGCAACGGCCCTGTACGTTGCGTTAATGTAGTAAGGATTCTCCTCGTGCACCTCTATGCTCGAATTCGTTATGTTCAGCATGAACCCCTTAAGAAGTGCCTGGCGCTCCACAGAGTTGGTATAGTTGGCCAGCGTCGCACCTCCCATGAGCGCCATCTCGCTGCTTCCGTAAACCGTGCCGTTTGAAACGAGGGACCGCAGCGCATATTGGGTATCGTTGACGTAATGCCTGTTCAGGGTGTTTGACTCGTAGGACCCAAGCGCACCCAGCGCGGAATACAGGCTGGCATGCAGGAAGGAAGCTGTTCCGCTGTTCAGCGAGCTTGCAAGCTCCCCGCTTCCCATGGCCACTTCCCCGAAAGACGATATGTTCTCGTAGCTTATCTTAAGGTAAACGTATGTTATCAGCTCGGCTATCATGAGCACTAGCAGCACTATGGTCACAAGCGTCAGAAGAATGCCCTTTCTTGATCTTGCTATCTCCATTCAACAACACTCACGTTATAATTCCTGTATGTCCCGTTCACTTTGACAGGCATCGCAACGGATGCCCTGCTCACCTCGTATGCGTTGTAGAAGCTAGCAGGCATGTAGACCGTATTGCCGTATTGCACGCCCTGCTGTACGCCGAAGTTGAAACTGCCTGAAAAATCATTGGTGCTACCGAGCAGCGGCATCCAGAGCACATCGCTGCTGGAATTCACGGGGCTACCGAACGCGCCTTCCTGATAGAGCCTGCTGACCTGCACCCTGCTTATGGAGTTATTGTATATCTGGTAGTTGAGCATCTTTCCCGTGAAATAGGATCCGGAGCCGCAGTTTACCGAATCGCCAGAGCCAAGCGGATAGTACATGAGCGCGCCGCCCCCCGGAACGCTCCTTGAGCCCTTGATGCTGTTGGACTGCATCCCGTTTACGTATCCATTTTCATATCCGTTGTATGTCAGCACTATGTTGCTCCATTCACCTATTGGTATGGCCCCTAGATACATGCACTGCAGGTTGTATACCCTTGCATACAACTTTCCGCTGACCAGCTCCAGCATGCTCTTGTGCCAGCTCCCGCCAAGGTACTGCTGCCCCAGCTCGTCAACTATTACGCCGTTATTTGATGCCGGGTTTACCCAAACGGAAATGCTGAAGCTGTTCGCCGCGCTGTCCATCCACTGGAAGCCGTTTGTCTGCCTTATGTAGCTCTGCGCGGCTGAATTGAACGTTGCAACGCTAAGATCAGGCGCGAACGTGTTGTTTATGAATATGCCAGCATTTGTCGAGTTGTACAGCTTTTGCATTACAATGTCTGAATATCCGCCCTTCCCGTTGAGGTACATGCTGCTAACAGCCTGGAGTATGCTGTCATTGGGCTTTGCGCCGTAAGCCCCAAAAACATACAGCGTATTGCCGCTTGCTACGTACATTTTACCATATGCAAGGGCTATGTTGGAATAGCCGCTGTAGAGATAGTTTGAAGTCAGGGTTATGTTGAAGATCTTTTTGCCGCTGCCCGAATAGCCCTGTATAGCATTGCCGTTTATCAAGGTGTAGATCCCCCCATCGGATGCGGTTGGTACCGAATTCTGCGAGTCCGATACTGTATTGACTGAAAATATGGTGTTTCCCATGCTTGTGAACCCGTACATGCCCTTGACCGTCTGCACGTAATAGCTGTTCCCGTAGGAGCTTATTCCCAACACCCTTGAGGAAAGATCGCCGCTCTGGTATATCTTTGTGCCTCCAGCCGTAAATATGTAAAAGTAGTCGCCGCTGCCAACAGCTATAGTGCTGTTCGTAGAGCTCGGCAGCGTAACCGAAGAGCCCGCAAGCAACGCATTCCAGGTATTGGTAAGGGAATTGCCGGAGCGGGAATAAGAGTAAAGGCTGCCTTGGGCTGCCGAAACAGAAGCCACGTACTCCCCATCAAGATAGAGTATGCCGCCAACCGGAGAGCCCGTCGGGGCGAAAGCCACATAATTACCGTTCAGCGGATTAAGCAGGTATATGCCGTTGGACGTGCCGAAAGCGAGGTAGCGGTTCTCAATTTCCATTGGTGTTGTTACGGAATTGGATGCGGTGAATGCCCATTTCTGCGAGAGATTGTACAAGTTAACGCCCTTGACTGCACCGCTCGCATTTGCATAATACAGCATATTCATGTAAATTGCAGGAGCACCGACCACATTGGCAGGGTTTCCCGAAGGTATTGCCCCTACCTGGTTCCCCGTGGTGGAATTTATTATGTATATCCTGTTGCCTGAAACCAATGCAGTGAATCCCGAATCCGTGGCCGCAAACGGCATCATAACGTTTGCCGTGCTGAAAGTGTAAAGGAGTAGCGGCGCATCTACGGAATATCCTGAGCTTGAGCTGAGGAGGCCGTCATGGCCAAGCTGGCCCCAGGAGAATGTTGAATGCTGCGCGGACTCGTTCAGGTAATTGACGTAAGGGCCGGAGGACGCTGAAGCTATCGTCGTGCTCAGCGCGCTCTGCAGTATGGCATACGCCTGCGATGTAGCACCGTTGTAGTTAGAGACGGTTACGGAATTCATGTAAAGCAGCACCGACACACCTACCGCTGCAACGACCAGCGCGAACACCGCATCTAGCGTGAATACGAATCCCTTCATTTTGCTTTTTCGGGCCATGTGATCATGTTGTTGCGATTGTGGTATTTGTCCAGAGTATTATCGTAACCGATACCGGTGCGCCGCTCATCGTTGCGTATTCCCTGCTTACGTACTCGGTAAGCGGGGCTCCTCCCAAAGGATTCCTGCCTATGCTTATGTTCATCCCGCTTGCCTGGGGATCGCCGCTTATCCTTATGTAGTAGTCGAATCCCGTCCCGAGCGCCTCCTTTGTCGCCTCATAGTTGCTGTTCGACATGGAAGCCAGGGCGTAAACCTTGTCAGGGGAGAGGGAGTAGCTTCCATCTGCATTGGCCAGCCCAACGGATAGACCAGCCCATGTTGCGCTGTCAGTGGAATTCTCAATGCTCTGCCAGTTGCCCGGATACCCTTCGGAGAGCAGGCTCCTTGACAGCGACTTGAGCTGCAGCTGCATTATCCCGGAGCCGTTCCCGTATCCTATCGCAAGCTCGCTGCTCAGGTTGAACCATGTGTATGCCAGTACTGTTATCGCGAAGCTGAATATGATCATCGCGAATATGACGTCAAAACTCCAGAACTGCGCTTTTTGCATTTTATCTAACCTACGGATATGTTGAACCTGTGCTGCTCGGGGAGGCCCTGGCCGTAAATCTGCATTGCCTGCTGGCGCGTGAGCACGGCGTTGTAAACCTGCACATCTGCAATCTGGCCCGCGAATCCCTTCGAATAGGCTCCAGACCCGATGTAAAGCGGATCCCCGCTTCCCAGCAGAGCCGGCATGCCAGAATAAGCCCCATGCGATGCGATGTTCCCGTTCATGTATATGCTCCATCCCGTGCTGTTGAAAGTTTCTACTATGTTGTACCACTGGTTCCTGTTGAAGGAAAACGGATAATCGACATTGGTGCTCAGCCATGCGCTGCCTGTTCCTATCTCCCCATGCAATCCTGTCAGGCCGCACGAGTTGTTGCCGCAGATGTTCATGTCAAACGCGTACCCGTTTGGCGCTTCAGAATTTATAAGTGCGCTGTTGAAGCTGCTGAATGAGCCGTTGAAGCTCAGGAACCACAGGCTTATGCTGAATGCGTTGCTTGCCTCGGCGAGATTCTGCGAGTATGGTATAATTACGTTTGATGCCCCGTTAAAAGTCGCGAAACTGGCACCGGTCCTGGATGTGTTGTATGCCGAGTTTACGTATGTCACGTTGTAATTTGCCGCGCCGCTGTCCATATTATAGGAGTAATCCGCTGCGCTGCCGAGGAGCGGCCACCACCCGACAAGCCCGCCAGGAACCGGCGGCGCGCTGATTCCGGAGCTGTAGGTGGAGTTTATCTGCCCTTGGGTAAGGTAGCTGTCGTAGAGCTGCACGTTCGTTACCAGCCCGTTGAATGTGTCAATGCCTGCCGGCTGCGAGGCGTCATTACCTATGTAGTACTGGCCGCTCTGCGCAAGGTTCAGGTTCTTCGGCAGTATGGCGGTTGCAAGTAGAGTGCCGTTCAGGTAAACATTGGCATATCCTGTGTTCCCGTTGTATTCTGCAGTTACCATCTCCCATGTGTCCTTGGGGAACGATTGCATGCCGTTTGGGAATCTAACGTAGTTTCCGCCTATGTACAGGACAGCATTGCCTGTGCACGTTATGCAATAGCCGATAAGCTGGAAGCCCCCTCCGCTTCCGGGCCAGTCGCCGAATATTCCCTGGTTGTGGCCCGGCGTGGGTCCCTTGTAGTATATCCAGGAAACCAGGGTGAAAGTATTGTTCCCTGTTATCCCGCTATTCAGCCTTGCGGAATTTACGGTAACAAAGCCATCGTAAATCTGGTTTCCCCCAATTCCTTGCCCGTCCCCCGGGAATGATGCAGCCGCAAAATTCACCATGCTAGGGGATTTCATCCATGCGCCGTTGAATGAGCCTGAATCCCCAGATTTCCCGAAATCAGGCACGCTGGATTTGTATCCGAAGTCCAGCGGCCACCACCCTATCAGATTTCCGGAAGTGGTTATGTTTCCGTTGAAGACATCTGCCACTGCGCTTAAATTCCCATAAATGTTCGCCGTTATGAACCCGTACGCCTTGCCATCGGAACCGGTATAAGCTGCTGAATGGACTATGGTGCCGTTCGGGCTGCTTGCGCTTCCCGCAAACCCGACCAGCGCATTGGATAGCGCATTGCCCGAAAGCGCATGCACTTCAGCGCTCAGCTGCACCACGTAATCGTATTTTATGCCGTTGACTGCAGATCCATGATTTCCATATCCGCTATAATCATTTGGGTTGCCGTCCAGCGGCCACCACCCAACAATTCCTGCGCTTGGGGAGCCTCCAATCCCCTCATAATACAACTTCCCCACCTGCGCCTGCGTCAACACGCTGTTATATACCTGCAAGTTTGCAATCAATCCGTTGAACTCTAAATCGCCGTTGCCTATGCGTATTATGTTGGAATCATACGGCAGCTGCGGCAGGCCGGTTTCAGATGCTACCTTGGCGCCGTTTATGTACCAGTCCAGCTCACCGCTTGCCCCGTTGAAAGTTGCGGCAGCGTTTATCCAGCTTCCAGAGGGGAAGGATGTAGTCGGCACCGAATGCCCAATCCCGCCTGAATAGTAGTTGAAGTCCAGCGTGTCGTTCGGATAGTACCCAGAAGAGCAAAGCCCTGCAAGGCCTATGGAAAGAAGCGAGGAGTCCGGCTTGCCGAAAATCGTGCCGCAGCCGTCCCTGTACTGGTTTGCATAGAACCAGAAATAAACGGAAAGGGAATTTCCAGTTGCAAGCGCACCGGATCCGTTTATGGAGACATACCTCTCCTGCGCCAGGCTGTCGTTGAACTCGGCAGCCCTGACCTTCGCCTGCTCTGAAAACGTGCCTATTCCGGGCAGATATGAGACCGCGGGGGATGGCACGTCTATGTATATGATGCCGTTGAGATTTGATATCCTTATGAAGCCCTTGAATGTTGGAACGCTGTAAATGCTTATCCCGTTAGCGCTGGTCTTGGCGGTGCCATTAACAATCAGGCTCTTGGCCTGGCTGAAACCGTATGCGTTGATCTGCTGGGTACCTGCAGTTGTACCCACTATTACCACGCCCGTGCTTGATATCGAGAGCGTGTACGTGTCCCTGGCAAACCCGCCTACGAGCGGGACCGTGGCGGAATAGCCAGATCCGGCCTGCACCGCCTGATCTATGTAGCTTGCTATGTTCTGGCTCTGCAGCTGCAGCAGCGAATACTCCTGCTGGTTGATCGATGCGGCCCTCTGCGATGCGATTACGGAAAAGATGAGTATGAAAACGATGAGCACGAAGGAATACACTATTATGAACTCTAGCGCTATCTGCGATTTCCCACCAATAGGCATGGGCATAAAATCAACTTATATTCTGAAGGAATTAATAAATACATGACATAATCCAATATTTGTATGCGGAAGAAAAATCCGGCATTGCCTGTTGTGAGGCAGGTTTCAGGCGGCGTAATCGTATACATTATAAGGAACGGCAAAGCAGAGATACTACTCCTTGAGCAGAACAACAGCCGCTACGGAAGGACTGGCAGGAACGCAAGGAAAAAGGTGATCGACATAGGCCCTTCAGGGCGTGTTGAAAACGGGGAGAGCATACTGCAAACTGCAAAAAGGGAGCTGTTCCAGGAAACCGGGCTGAGATTGAACCTGGACAAGGGTTACTTCGATAAATATTCCTATGTATTTGTGGGCAAGGCGCTGAAGGGAAGGTTCAAGGGCAAAAAATCAAGCATAAGAAGGACAAGAAAGTACTTCATTGCAATGGCTACGCCGCAGCAGCTCGAGCACCTTAAGCTCTCTGACGAGCATGTATCCTACAGGTTCTCCACGATAGAAGAGGCGCTGGACTCCAAGGACATAATGAGGCCGCAGAAGGAGCTTCTGAAGAGGCTAAAGAAAAGAATCCATCAATTGCAGCAACATTAATTAAATCTGATTACGGAATATGATCATGAATATCTCCGGCCTAAAGGGTAAGCTGCCAAACGAAATAATAGAGTCGGTAAGCGCAAGAGGGATAAGGGAACTTACACCCCCGCAGGAGGATGCCATAAGGAAGGGCCTCCTCGAGGGGAAGAACATGCTAATAGCAAGCCCAACAGCGAGCGGAAAGACGCTGGTCGCGGAAATCGCATGCGTGAATTCTATATTGTCAAAGGGGAGGAAGGCAATATACATAGCGCCGATGAGGGCGCTTGCAACAGAGAAGTACAACGAGTTCAAGGAGACATATCCCTACATAAACGCCGCCATATCCATAGGCGACCTGGATTCCAACGACCTCTGGCTCAAGAACTACAAGATGCTGTTTTTTTCCACGGAGAAATTCGACAGCCTGCTAAGGCACGGTATAGACTGGCTCCAGAGCATAGGGTGCATAATATTCGACGAGGTGCACATGCTGGGGGACATGTCAAGAGGGCCCACTCTAGAGCTCCTGATCACGAAGCTCTCAATGATGTGCGACGCTCAGATAATATCCCTGAGCGCAACTATAGGGAATCCGGAGGAGATAGCAAAATGGTCCAAGGCGGAGCTCGTCGTAAGCGATTACAGGCCCGTAAAGCTCCTCAAGGGCGTGCTCTATGATGCGAGCGCCTACTACAACGTTGAAGACGAGCTGAAGGAGTATCCCCTTTCTGGGATGAGCAAGCTCCCTGAGGTAAGGCTTGCAGAGGACACGCTTGAGCAGAGGAAGCAATTGCTGATATTCTACTCAACCAAGAAAAGCACGGAAGTGGGCGCCACGAGGCTGGCCCAGCACGTAAGGAGCAAGCTCTCAAGGGAGGATATCGCAGAGCTGGAGAACGCCAGCGCATCAATACTCAACGCGCTTGACAGGCCCACGGAGCAGTGCGCTAAGCTTTCAAGCCTCGTATGCAATGGCGTGGCATTCCACCATTCCGGATTGCTGAACAAGCAGCGAGCCGCAATAGAGAACGCATTCAAGTCAAACCTGATAAAGGTCATCTGCGCCACCACAACCCTGGGGTATGGGGTCAACCTGCCCGCACACACCGTCCTGATAAGGGATATCAGCAGGTACGAGAACGGCTACAGCGAGAGGCTCGGGATAAACGAGGTAACGCAGCTCTTCGGCCGTGCTGGAAGGCCCAAGTACGACAGGGAGGGCAGGGCGCTCATTTCCGCAGGCACCAAAGACAGGGTAATGGACCTAGCGCGCTACATAGAGACCAAGCCAGATTCCATAGATTCCGCCCTAGGGGTTGCTCCGATACTGAGGACCCACATACTCTCCTTCATCGCGGAAAATTTCCTGAACGAGGAAAAGGCAATGCAGAAATTCCTTTCAAGGAGCTTCTACAGCTTCCAGTACGGCAACCAGGGCCACATAAACAGCATGATAAAGAACGTTGTTGACGAGCTTTGTGAATGGGAATTCATAGACATAAACGGGAGCACGTATAGCGCCACGAAGCTGGGCAGGAGGGTAAGCGAGCTATACATAGACCCGCTGTCAGCGAAATGGATCGTTGACTCGCTTCGCAAGGAGCTCGACCTTCTTGGCATACTGTACATGATATCGAACACGCTGGAGATGCGGCCCCACGTGAGGATGACCAAGGAGGCGCTGTCCGCCTATGTCACATATCTGTACATGAACGACAGCGAGGCCACGAAGGACTACATAAAGATGGAGTACGATTCGGAAAGGGCATTCAGCACCGCGCTGATGCTCAGGGACTGGATGGAAGAGCAGAGAGAGCCAGAAATAGTCAAGAAGTACTCTTCGACTCCTGGTGCTCTTTACTCAAAGATAACGAACGCGGACTGGCTCATATACTCAGCTGTTGAGATGGCGAAGATACTGAAAAGGCCGCAGCACAGGCTCATAGAGGCCAGGGTGCGCCTGCGCTACGGGATAAAGGAGGAATTGCTGGATCTTGTAAGGCTGGAGCAGATAGGAAGGGTCAGGGCAAGGGCGTTGTACGCAAACGGCATAAGGAAGGTGTCTGACATTGAAAAGAACAGGGAAAAGGTAAAAACCGTACTGGGAAACGACATAGCAGAGAGGGTATTCAGCCAGTTGGGCTGATCCGTGCCATTGTTCCGCTAAAATGTCACACTTTTAATCCTATACCTCAAATTATAATTTTGCATTTGTGGTGAAGCGATGTATATTTCAGAGAACACTGTAAAGAAGATACTCAAGGAGGCAGGAGCTTCAAGGATAAGCGTGAGCGCAAGCATGGAGCTGCACAAGTACATAAACAGGATGGCGTTCGACATAGCAAGGAAGGCCGTAAGGCTCTCAAGGCACGCAAAGAGGAAAACTGTAGAGGCAAGCGACGTAAAGCTGGCATATGCATGATTCCATGCGCGCAACTTACAGTATGCCGAAGAACCTCAATATCACGAACGTGCCAACGGCCGGAAGCCCGAA
Organism: Candidatus Micrarchaeota archaeon; assembly: GCA_028866575.1. Classification (NCBI taxonomy): domain Archaea; kingdom Nanobdellati; phylum Microcaldota; species Microcaldota archaeon. Next base: position 172,006 of record JAGWHU010000001.1, read on the forward strand.
TAGCGCAGTTGGTATCAGGGTAGCAAGCTCCAGAGGTATGCCCATTCTGAAAAAGTAATTAAGGGCAAATATCGCGATGATGCCTAGTATGCTGTTTATTATCAGCCCGAAAATCAGCTTCAGTATCGATTTGCCCACCTTGAATATCACGAACAGCACTACTGCTATCAATGCTATCAGTATGACCTCGCTGGCGAACGTGTTTATTGGCGGTACAACTACCATAGCCCAATAATAGGATGCAACAAATAAAATACCTGATGTTTATATGCGGTTCTTTATTGAAGGAAGCAGGACGATTTTACTAGCAGCGCCAGGCGCAAACTCTTTATATTTCAGCACGCATAAATAATGGTGGTGGCAGGCGGGCAGCCTACCGAAAGGAGGAAGCTCCTCTCATACAGAGTGCACCAGGGCTTAAGGCCCTATTCGGAACAGAAACGATACCGGAGCAATGCATGGGCGATGACACTACGAGCGCATTGCAATGGATGAAACGCGCCGATGCGGTGCACAGTGAGTATGCAAGGCCTTGTGCCGCTCAGACTAATGCTGCCTAAAACAGAAAGAGGGCTACGGCCTGCCACTATTGCGCTTTTCACTGCCAAAACGCACAAATCAGAAAAACAGCACGCAAAGCCCCTAGAGGTAAAACTTGGAAATGCTTATAAAAGCTCCACCGAAAGGTTTATATATCTATTTCTTCACAATAATAGTGTCTAATTTTAGAAAGTTTTAAAAACTTTATTCCAGTTGCAAGTAAATTTGCGTGAAAAAGCTTGGTGTATCAATGAAAACGAACAACTCAAAAAAATCTAAAAAAGCTAAAACAAAGGCAGGGAAGGAGGAGCGTGAGGAAGCGCCGAAGATAAGGAAGATAGTGCTTTCCAACAACAAGCTGAACCTTGCCGAGGCATCAGAGAAAAGGAAGAGGGGAAGGCCAAGGGGCACATTTGCCTCCCAGGAGGACATAATAGCAATACAGCAGGGCGAATTCCACCAGCAGGGGCCTTCTGTTCCTGACAGGACGCCCGGGTCTGTCAATAAGTGCCCGAGCTGCGGAAGCACTGATCTTCTGTTCGACAACGAGCGCGGCGAGCTCGTATGCAACAACTGCGGCCTGGTAATAGAGGAGAATGCAACCGATACTGGGCCGGAATGGCGTGCATTCGATGCTGATCAGAGGAACGCAAGGGCAAGGACAGGAGCACCTATAAAATACACAAAGCCGAACAGGGGCCTTGTAACTGAAATAGACCTGTACAACAAGGACATAAGAGGGGTAAGAATACCCTCAAAGCGCCAGGCCCAGCTCTACAGGATGAGGAAATGGCACAAGAGGGCAAGCATAGCCAGCTCAAGCGAGAGGAACTACCTTATAGCGCTGCCGGAACTGAACAGGGTATCAAGCTATCTGGGGCTTCCGGAGAACATAAGGGAGAGCGCAGCTTTGCTGTACAGGAAATGCGTCCAGGGCAACCTCATAAGGGGAAGGCCGATAGAGACGGTAGTGCAGGCGGTAATATACGCCTCGTGCAGGCAGGCGGGAATGCCAAGGACGCTTGACGAGATATCGAACATATCAGGGCTTCCCAAGAAGGAAATAGGGAGGGCTTACAGGGTCATATCCCACGAGCTCAACCTGAAGATACCGCTTACCGATCCGATAAGCTATGTTCCAAGGTACGTTAACGCGCTGAAACTGAGCGGAGAGGCCCAGGAAAAGGCGGTGCAGCTTCTAAGGAATGCGATGAAGAAGGGCCTGGTCTCAGGGAGGAGCCCGACGGGGGTCAGCGCAGCCGCAGTATACATAGCCGGAGCGCTTGCGGGCGAGAGGCGCACCCAGAAGGAAGTTGCAGACGTTGCAGGAGTCACCGAGGTAACGATAAGGAACAGGTACAGGGAGCTGAAGGAGCAGCTCAACATCGACGTAAACCTGTAAGATGTTTACATGTCCTTGCCGCATGCAACAATATGCATGGCAATCATTGCCATGCTGTTATTTTATCCCGCTCCGATAGGCGCACATGCACAAAGCCAGGCCATGAACAGCAGCAACCTTACCAAGGCGATAAATTCAACCGAGTCGTTTCTGCACAAGGCCAACCAGAGCGGCTACCTTGTTTTCTATCCTGATCTTTCGCAGGCTTACCACTACCTTAAGCTTGCAGAGAACCAGACAAACGAATCCAATTCTTACGTGCTTCTTGCCGAGGCGAGATCAAGCGCACAGGCGCAGATAGATGCAATAAACACATACAGGGCTATATCCTTGTATGCCCTTATCGCGTCAGCAATACTGCTCGCCGCGCTGCTTTACGCGTTCATGATGCCTCATCAACGCGGCGCAAGGGGCCAAAATTAGACATCTGTCTAAATCAGCCTAATTAGTAGAATATCTTTAAAAGGCTATTTGCCGTAATTATACTTAGGGTTTAAGGGATTGATTCAGTCAATATAACAAGATTATATTCGTCTGGGTGATATAAATGGGATTGGATGAATACAGCGTGGAAGAGGGAACTGAATACAGCATGAAAGTGGATGCGAAGGGAGCTCGCGGCGAGGGGATAGGCAAAATAGGGAATTTTGTCATATTCGTCAAGAACGCGAAGACCAGGATAGGCAACGTGTACAAGGTCAAGGTGACAAAGGTGCACAGGACATTCGCCTATGCCGAGCTGAGGGATCCTAAGCACCAGTTCATAGGCAACGGCAGCCTTATAGATTTCGGCTGACGCCAAAGCAAAGCAAAAGTAAATTAATATATAGGTATGTGTTCAAAGTATATTGTAATTCTTTGCAGCTTAGCATTTATCATATTCTGAACGTTCAAGTAATTCATTATTTTGGGTATTTTGGTGCAATCCATTAAATGCACAAAGCATGACTGAACTGATTACCTTCTTTAGATTCAATGATATTTGGCATATTATACGGTGTATCAATGAGAAATGAAATAGGCAAATACATGAAGGGCACCACAACCATAGGCGTTGTGTGCTCTGACGGGGTTGTTATAGGCGCCGACACAAGGGCGACGATGGGTACATTCATATCGAATTCTGACGTGAGGAAGGTGTTCAAGATAGACAGCACAATAGGGATGACGATAGCAGGCGCCGTTGGGGACGCACAGGACATAGTCAGGATAATCAGGGCGCAGAACGAGATATACAAGATGAACGAGAACAGGCCAATGTCGCCGAAATCAGCAGCTTCATTGCTTTCAATAATACTCCAGCAGAACAAGATGATGCCCTATTACGTGCAGCTACTCGTAGCGGGTATGGACGGTGACGAGCCGCAGATATACACGCTCGACCCTCTCGGCGGCAACACCGAGGAGTACAAGTTTACAGTTACAGGGAGCGGCTCGGAAGTGGCAATAGGATACCTTGAGGAATCCTACAAAAAGGGGGTAACGACCAAGGAGGCCATAAAGAACGTGGCCCGGGCCCTTGCAATAGCAATCAAGAGGAATTCAGCCACTGGTGACGGGATGGTCATAGCAGCGATAACGAAATACGGCTATACCGAATACACCGGCAAGGATCTCGAAAAGGCGCTCGCCGCAAAGTAATTTGATGATATTTTCTATAGGTTCATACGGCACAACAACATACTACATTTAGCGTGATTTATTTGGAAGAGAGGGGAGTAGAGAACAAGGAGCAGGACAAGGAGCAGGCGGAAAGCATTTTCGACAAGATAAAATCCATGATACCTGCTGGTGCCGGGTTCGTCAAGGCGGAATTCGAAGGCCCGGACATAGTGGTTTACCTTAAGAACGCAAAGCTGCTCTACGAGGATGACAGCATAGTGAGGGGCATAGCTTCTTCCATAAAGAAGAAGCTGGTCATAAGGAGCGAGCTTAATTCCCTTATGGAGAAGCCGAAGGCCGAGGAGATAATAAGATCACTTGTGCCGAAGGACGCGGTGATAAACAACATAAAGTTCATCGATGACTTCTCCGAAGTGTACATAGAGGCGCTCAAGCCCGGGCTCGTGATAGGGAAGAGCGGGATGACGCTGAAGAGCATAGCCATGCAGACGAGCTGGACCCCGAAGGTGCTCAGGACCCCTACAATGGACAGCAACACCCTTACAAGGGTGAGGCAGCTCATGTTCAACGAGGCTGATTTCAGGAAGAAGTTCCTGATAGGCGTCGGCAAGCAGATAAACAGGGTCATAACCAAGAGCGAGTGGCTCAAGGCCACTGCGCTTGGAGGATACAGGGAAGTCGGAAGGAGCAGCCTGCTTCTCGAGACCCCCCATTCAAAGATAATACTCGACTGCGGGCTCATGCCGGAGCCTGCAATAAAGGGCCTTGATGCTAACAACGGCTCCGACATCAACAAGGCATTCCCGTATCTGGACAGCGCCAACCTGTCCATAAACGAGCTTGATGCTGTTGTAATAACGCATGCGCACATGGACCACATAGGGTTTGTGCCCTACCTGTTCAAGTTCGGGTATGAGGGGCCGGTTTACTGCACGCCCCCGACAAGGGACATGGCCGCGCTGCTCCTCAACGACTACATAAAGCTGGTGCAGAGGTCAGGCGGCACCCCGTTGTACGGCGAGAAGGACATAAGGAAGATGCTAACGCATACGATAACGAGGGATTACGGCGAAGTCACCAACATAACGGACGAGCTTAAGCTCACATACCACAATTCCGGGCACATACTGGGGAGCGCAACTGTGCACCTACACGTAGGGGAGGGCATGTACAACATAGTCCACACCGGTGACATGAAATACGGGTTCACAAGGCTGTACGATCCAGCGAGCATAAAGTACCCGAGGATAGATTCCCTTTTCATAGAGAGCACTTACGGCGGCAACGGCGACGTGACAAAGAACAGGGCGGAGGCCGAGCGCGACCTGATGGAAACGATAAAATCCACGGTAAGCAGAGGGGGGAAGGTGCTGATACCGCTTTTCGCAGTGGGAAGGGCGCAGGAGATGCAGCTTGTGCTCGAAAACTACATGGCAAACAAGCCTGAATACAAGATGGATGCACCGGTATACCTTGACGGGATGATACTGGAGGCCAGCGCCATGCATACTGCATATCCGGAATACCTCAAGGAAAGCCTCAGGAACCGCATACTTAACAACAGGTCCCCGTTTGAAAGCGAGATATTCGAAATAATAAAGGGGGAGCGCGAGGAGATATTCGACAAGGGCTCCTCAATAATACTCGCAAGCGGCGGAATGATGAACGGCGGCGCAAGCATAGAATACTTCAAGAGGCTTGCCGACGACCCGAAGAACACAATAATATTCGTCGGGTACAACAGCTCGAATTCGCTAGGGAGGAGGATACAGAACGGCGTAAAGGAGATACCGCTTCCTGACGAAAACGGGAAGCTGATGCCCATAAAGGTCAACATGAACATAAGGACTGTAGAGGGCTTTTCGGGCCACAGCGACAGGCACCAGTTGATACAGTTCGTCGAGAACCTGAGGCCCAAGCCGAAGAACGTGTTCACGATGCACGGGGAGGAGCAGAAGTGCGAGGACCTTGCCAGGGCGATAGGAAGGATAATGCACATAGATGCGAGGGCGCCGATGAACCTCGATTCCATAAGGCTTAAGTAGGCACGGCAACGGCTATTTTTTCCAGTAGCTTTTCAGCTCGTCGCAGTCCAGATCCTTTTCAAACAGGGATTTGCCCAATGCCCTTCCCAGTCTTGCATTGAGCACTATTGGTATGTTCATGTCAACCGCCTTCCTCCTTATCCCGTAATCGATCTCCTGCATCCCGTTGTTCGTTATGACCATGTCTATCGACTTGCCGCTCATCATCTCAAGCACCTTCTCCGCATCCAGGGTTGGATGATTGTGCATGGGCGCAAGATCGAGGGTGTTGACCGTGATCCTTTCCGACAGCATGTCTGCCGTCTCCTTTAATATGCTCTTGTCGGTGTCCCCGTAAACGAGTATCCCCTTCCTTGGGATCCTGTTCGGCTGGGCGCCCAGCCAGCTCTTCAGAAGGGCTGAGCCGAAGCTCTTCCCCATAGCAGCGCTCTCGCCTGTGCTCCGCATCTCCGGACCAAGGAGCGGATACGAGCCCCTTAATTGCCCCCACGAGAACTGCGGGCTCTTTACTGCGAACGCGCCGTGAGTGGGCTCCTTGAACCCATTCCAATCATACCTTTCAAGTATGCCCTTAACCGCATAGTCTATCAGGTTGACCCCGACGGACTTCGAAGAGAAAGGCATGGACCTGCTAGCCCTCATGTTGAGCTCTATCACGTGGGGCTCCCCCCTGTCTATTATGAACTGCAGGTTGAAAGGGCCCCTTATGTCAAGCTCGTTGACAAGCCTCAGCGCTATCTCTTTCATCCTCTTGTTAGAATATGCGTCTTCGTATGGCGTTGCAATGGTTGCGTCGCCGCTGTGCACCCCCGCCTCCTCGACATGGTAGAGCGACACTCCTATTGCGCTCCTGCCGTCGCTCCCGCAATCAAGCTCCGCCTCAACGCCCTCCTTTATGAAATGGGAGACTGTCACAGGGTATTTCGGGGATATCCTTGTCGCAGCATCTATGTACATCATCAGTTCCTTCATGTTGTTTGCAGTTTTCATCGATGATCCGCTCAGGACGTAGCTAGGCCTTACGAGGACAGGGAAGCCGAACTCCTCGATGAATCCCCTTATGTCATTTATCGATGTTGCGCTGGTCCAATCCGCCTGCTTTATGCCCAATTTCTCCAGCAGCGCGGAGAACCTGTCCCTGTTCTCCGCCATGTCTATGCTCCTCCCATTTGTCCCCAGCAGCTTTATACCTTTTTTCTCGAGCGAGAGCGCAAGGTTGTTCCCTATCTGCCCCGCAGCGAACGTCGCGATGTTGCTGAAGCGCTCCTTCCTGTGTATGTTGAGTACCGTTTCCTCCGTCAGCTCGTCGAAATAAAGCTTGTCAACGCGGTCCCAGTCCGTGGATACCGTTTCCGGATTGTAGTTAAGCACAGCTACCTCGTCAAAATACCTCTTCGCGCTTTCGGCAAGCGCAACCGCACCATAGTCGAACTCGACGGAAACCCCTATCCTGAATACTCCCGCGCCAAGCACCAGCAGCTTGCTCCTCTCCTGCTTCGTATCTATGTCGTCCTCGCTTCCTGAGTTTGTAGCATACAGATAATTGGTCCTTGCAGGGCATTCGCCTGCAAGGGTATCTATCTGCTTTATGGAAATGCCGTTGCCCCCGCCAGATCCCAATTGGCTGTCGCTAAATCCTAGTTTTTTGAGTTCGCCGCGCGATGCCTTCCCCTTCCTCCATTTCTCATAATTGCGCACGATCCCCTCTATCTTTTTGAGGAAGAAGCTGTCGATGTTTGTTAACTTGTGCATCTCCTCAAGGGAAACGCCCTCCCTGAAGCCTTTCGCAACGTGGAGGAACCAGTAGGGCCTGTGCTCCTTCAGGATGCCGATGAGCTCCTTCCTTCCCATCGCGGAATTGTAGACAGCGCCTCCAACGATCCCAGGCTCCCTTATGTCGAGCATGCGTATTGCCTTCTGCATCGCTTCCTCGAAATTCCTGCCTATGGACATTACCTCGCCGATGCTCTTCATCTCTGTGCCTATGCTCCTGTCCACGAACTCGAACTTGTGAAGGTCCCAACGCGGCATCTTGACGGTTATGTAGTCCAGGCTGGGCTCGAAGAATGCGGTAGTAGATTTTGATACGTTGTTCTTTATCTCGTATAGCCTGTGGCCCAGCGCCAGCTTCGCGCTCACGTACGCAAGAGGATATCCCGTGGCCTTGCTTGCAAGGGCGCTGGAGCGCGACATCCTGGGGTTCGTCTCTATTACGTAAAATTCGTAGCTGTTGGGGCTGAGCGCAAACTGCACGTTGCATTCCCCTATGAGGTTTATCGCATCCGCAACTCTTATGGCAACGCTGCGCATCGCCTGGAATTCGTGGTTGTCAAGCGTCTGGGCCGGGGTCACAACCGCCGAGTCTCCAGTATGCACGCCCATAGGATCGAGGTTCTCTATGCATGCAGTAACTGCGCAGTTGGCGTCCTTGTCCCTCACTACCTCGTATTCTATTTCCTTCCATCCATGCAGGAACTTCTCGATCAATACCTCCCCGACTGAGCTTTGGGCAAAGGCCCTGTCCAATTCGGACACGAGCTGCCTTTCATTCCATAGAACTGCGGATCCCCTTCCGCCCAAATTGAAGCTTACGCGAAGCATTACCGGATAACCTATGCCCTTTGCGGCATTTATTGCAGATTCCTTGCTCCTTGCGCTTGCGCTCGGAGGTACCTGTATGCCGTGAGCGCGCATCGTCTTCCTGAATATGTCCCTGCTCAATGCCGTTTCTATGTCCTTGACTGAAGTGCCTAGCACCTTTACGTTGTACCTCTCCAGAACTCCGCTCCTGTACAGCTCAACCCCTGCATTAAGCGAGCTCTGCCCGCCGAACCCTATCATTATGCCCCAGGGCCTCTCCTCCCTTATCGTCTTTTCCACGAATTCCGCATTGGCAGGCAGAAGGTAAACCTTATCTGCCATACCGTAGCTTGTCTGCACAGTAGCCACGTTTGAATTCACGAGTATGCTTTCGTATCCTTCTTCCTTCAGCACCCTGAGCGCCTGGCTGGTGCTGTAATCGAACTCCGCGGCCTCGCCTATCTTCACGGGACCGGATCCAACGATTAGTATTTTTTTCCTTGTCTTTTTGGGCATGGTCTCAATTCTTTGCATCTTTTATCATTTTGTCGAACGCCTTGAAGATGAATCCCGCATCGTTTGTGCCAGGCCTAGCCTCCGGATGGAACTGCGTGGTTATCATGTTGCGCCTCCCGAATTTCATCCCCTCGACAATGCCATCGTCGGGGCTCAAAAACCACATTTTTGCGCCTTTGGGCATGTCCCTGCGCAATACCGCATATCCGTGATTGTGCGTAGTTATGTAAGCCTTGCCGGTAGTGACGTCTATTACTGCCTTGTTCACCGCCCTGTGGCCGAATTTCATCTTTCTGACTTTTCCCCCCAGCGCTATCGTGGCAATCTGGTGCCCTAAACATATCCCGAAAACCGGAAGCCCGTATTCCAGTATGCTCTTCATCGAATCCACTGTCGCATTCATCATGTTGGGATTTCCGGGGCCGTTGCTGTAAACCACCCCGACTGGCCTGTATGACATTATCTGGCTTGCGGTGTAGTTGTACGGCACCCTTACTATACTGTAACCCAGCCTTGACAGGTTTTCGAGTATTCCGTGCTTTACCCCGCAATCCACCACGACTATGCTTTTCCTGCCGTGGCCGTGCACTATCGGGCTTTTTGGCGAAACCCTGTCCAGGAAGTTTATCCTCGTGTACCTTTTGCCTAGTTCGCCTTCCGGATCCCTGAGTTTTCCCCTAGTCGATACCGCGCACATCATCGCTCCCTTGTCCCTTACCGTTTTCGTGAGCATCCTGGTGTCTATCCCGGATATCCCCGGAATGCCGCATTCCTTCATCCAGTCGTCCAGGTTCTTCTCGCTGCTCCATTTGTCGCTGCTGGTAAGCTCGCTGACAACAAGCCCCTCCACGTGTATTCTTTCCGACTCAAAATTAGCCAGTATCCTGTCTAACGTTTTCTTCTTGGGCACCCCGTAGTTTCCGACTAGCGGATGGGTCATTATGAGGATCTGCCCTGCGTATGAGGGGTCAGTGAGGCTTTCGGGATAGCCGTTCATAGATGTCGTAAATACAAGCTCCCCGCTTTTGACCGCCCTGTGGCCAAAACGTTTCCCCGATAGCACCGTGCCGTCCTCAAGGTAAATGTATGCACTATCACTCATAAAAGACACAGAATCAATCGCATTAGGATTATTTAAGCATTACTGCATTGCTAATTTTGTCCTGTGTTTGTTACTATGTGCAGGCCCCCTCCGCTACCTCCTGATGAAGGGCATGGGCCGTTGGTGCAGTAGTGAAGCCCCCCGGCGCCCCCCGACGAGGCTCCGGTGTACACATAAGTTGTCAGGACAAAATACACGAGTATCAATACAGCTACCACTATCGTAGCCACGACAACCATCTCCACCATATCCATTTAACTACCTCTTGTAATTTCGCGACCAATGCTTTTTAGCGTTGCGAACATATATGTTTATCAGAATATACCGAATTTGCCCTTCCTGCTGCCGCTGTCTATTTTGTCCGCCTTTATCCTGAACCTTTCCTTAACCAGTATGCGGCCTCCGCCCTTGCACTCCCTGCACGCCTTTTCGTATATCTTCCCTTTCCCCTTGCACTTGTTGCACGTTGTAACCATGTCAAACCTTCCGAAGAAGGTGTTCTGCTGCACGTGCCTCCTCCCGGAGCCGTTGCATATGTCGCATTTCACCTGCTTTGAGCCGGGTTCGCCCCCAGTGCCGCTGCAGTGCGCGCATATCTTGTACCTTTGCACCTCGAACTCCCTGTCAACTCCCTTCTCTATGTCGCTGAACGAAAGGTAGAGGTTTACTCCTGTCTGCTCCTGCTGCTGCTCAAAACCTGTATCGAACGTCTGCCCGAACCCGCCGAAACCACCGGTAAACACGTTTTCCTCGAACTCCCTTATTATGTCCTCGAAATTGAACCCCTTGAAGATGTCGTCCTCGCTGAATCTCCTGCTGAAGCCCTCCGGCCCGAAGGAATCGTATTGCTTGCGCTTGTTTTCGTCTATCAGGACTGCATAGGCCTCGTTGATTTCCTGCATCTTCGCCTCAGCTGTAGAGTCCTTGTTTACGTCAGGGTGGTACTTGAGGACGAGCTTCCTGTAGGCTTCCTTTACCTCGTCCCTCGTTGCGCCCTTTGATATGCCCAGTATCTTGTAATAGTCCTTATTCACCATGTTGCACCGTCATTTGTTATGCACCGGATCCTGCAGAGTCGTCATTGCCGCCATCCTTAGGGCCTGCTCCATCAGTCCCATCGCCAGGGTTCTGTTCGGGGCCTCCTCCGCCGCCTGCTCCCTTGTACATGCTTCCCCCTATATCCTGGAGTGTCTTCTGCAACGCCTCCGATTTCTCCCTTATCCTGTTGTAGTCGTCCCCCTTTAGCGCTTCCTCCAGCTCCTTCTTCGCCCCCTCAACTTTCTCCTTTACACCTGCAGGTATCTTGTCCTTGAATTCCTCGAGTGACTTCTCTGCAGTGTATACTAGCGATTCTGCGCCGTTCTTGGTTTCTATGTTCTCGCGAATCCTCTTGTCTTCCTCTTCGTGCGCCTTCGCCTCAGCTGACATCTTGTCTATGTCCTCCTTGCCCATCTTGTGCGGTGCCACTATGTCCATGCTTTGCGCTTTTCCGGTTGCCTTGTCCTTGGCTGTCACGTGCAGTATGCCGTTGGAATCTATGTCGAATGTCACCTCTATTTGGGGAATGCCCCTCCTTGCAGGCGGTATCCCTGTCAGCGCAAACCTCCCTAGATCCACGTTGTCCTTGGCAAGGGCGCGCTCCCCCTGCACCACGTGTATGTCCACTTGCGTCTGCGAGTCCTCCGCCGTTGTAAATACCTGCGTTTTCTTTATCGGTATGGTGGTGTTCCTTTCTATCAGCCTCGTGGCAACGCCGCCTAGAGTCTCTATGCTCAGGGACAGCGGCGTAACGTCAAGAAGCACCAGGTCCTTGACATCCCCTGTAAGCACGCCTGCCTGAACCGCTGCGCCGAGCGCAACAGCCTCCATAGGATCAACGCCCCTTTCAACCCTTTTGTCCAGCAATTGCTCAACGTATTTCTGAACTACAGGCATCCTCGTCGGGCCGCCTATGAGGATTATCTTGTCAATGTCCGCAGTGGTTATTTTCCCGTCCTTGAGCGCCTGCTCCACAGGCCTGCCGGTCTTTTCCACTATCGGCATGACAAGGCTCTCAAGCTTTGCCCTGCTCAGGTTATACGTGAAGTTGACCGGCTTTCCGTCCTTGCCCTCTGCAAGGAATGGAAGGTTTATGTCAGTGTTCAAAGTCGTGGAGAGCTCTATCTTGGCCTTTTCCCCGGCTTCCCTCAACCTTTGCATCGCCTGCGGACTTTTCCTCAGGTCTATTCCATGCTGCTTGCTAACCTCACCTGCAAGGAAGTCCACGAGCACGTTGTCCATGTCAGTACCCCCAAGCTGCGTGTCTCCGCTTGTCGCCTTTACCTCGAATACCCCTTTCCCGAATTCCATAATGGTTACGTCAAGGGTGCCTCCTCCGAAGTCGTATACCAGTATCTTCATCTCCCTTTCGGACTTGTTGATCCCGTAGGCTAGCGCTGCGGCTGTAGGCTCGTTCACAAGCCTCAATACCTCAAGCCCGGCGATTTCCCCCGCATCCTTTGTCGCCTGCCTTTGGTTGTCGTTGAAATATGCTGGTACTGTTATTACCGCCTTCTTTACCTCCTCCCCAAGATATGCCTCTACGTCATGCTTTATCTTCTGGAGTATCATCGCGGACAATTCCTGCGGGGTATACTCCTTGCCGAATATCTTGTACTTGTAATCAGTTCCCATCTTTCGCTTGAATGCGGTTACGGTGCCCTCGGGATTAGCAACAGCCTGCCTTCTGGCAGGCTCTCCGACAAGCCTCTGGCCGTCCTTTGTGAACGCGACATAGCTGGGAAAAGCCTTGCCGTACAGCGACACTCCCTCAAGGCTTGGTATGATTGTCGGCTTGCCGCCTTCCAGTACTGCGGCAGCAGAATTTGATGTTCCAAGATCTATTCCTATGATTTTCATTTTTTTCACCTTTTAAGCAGCAAATCTATTCGCTTTTCTTTTCAGTTTCGTCTCCGTGCTTTGCTATTATCACCGAGGCGGGCCTTAGCAGCCTGTCCTTGAACATGTAACCCTTCTTTATTATCTCGAGTATGGTGCCGTCCTTACTTTCGCTCTGCCTCACCATTACTATCTCGTGCTTGTACGGATCGTATAAGCCGTCTGTTCCTACCTCTGAAAGGCCCTCCTTCTTCAACAAGCCCACAAGATTTGTATACAGCATCTCTATCCCCTTGGCGATATTCTTGTCCTCGCTGTCGCTTATTGCAAGTATCGCCAGCTCGAACTCATCAACTATGGGAAGTATGTCCTTCATCAGGGCGGCCTTTCCCATGCTTTCCGCGTTCTCCAGCTCCTTCTTTGTCCTCTTCTTGTAGTTGTCGAACTCCGCGGCGAGCCTGAGCATGCGCTCCCTCAATTCGGAATAATCCCCATGGTTTTTTTCACCGTGCCCTGGTTCCTCCTCTTCACTGTCCTCTTTATGCTCGTTTGTTTCAGCATGCTCCTTTGCCATAACATCACTTTTGCCTTGCCTGCCTTCTATGTCCTTTCTGCCTTTTGTCCATTGCAACTTCCATGAGCTTGTCGAATTCCCCGGCCATGTCAAGCATGCGCTGCATCTCGCGGTTTATGTCGTATTCTATCTCCTCTATGGCCTTGCGCATCTCCGAAGCCCTTAGATAGTACTTCCTGCCCTTCTTCACGAGCAAACCGGCATCCCTGAACCTGTTGAGATGGTATATAACTGTGCTTCTAGCTAACTGCGTGTTGAGCCTGAGCTCTGAGCTTGACAATCCCTTGTTGCTGCTGTAAGCCGCTTCAGTGAAGTTCCTGAGTATCTGCTCCTCAATGGAATTGGGCTCGCCGTCGCTTGAAAGCCCGAAGACATCGCAGAACCATTTCAGTATCTTTTCGGGATCGTTAAAATCAGGCCTTTCTATGAACTTGATGACTATACGCTCCATCGTTATATATTATGTGCCGATATGTTTAAATAATCTTCGTTTTATATGAATATTAATTGATATATCAATTTTTTATTGACATTTGGCAATAGAAGGAAATAAGGCCCGGGCAGCAGTCAATCCGAGGAAAGCCTTGATATGGCAATCCTCTCCAGTATGGCCGTGTCCAGATTTTTTTTACCTGTAAATTCTATTTTGTATTTTTTGATTGTCTTTTTTAGGTGGTCCTGGCCTGGTTTGAACTCATGAATGCTTTTCAGGGCCGGGACAATCCTGCTATACAGCACAATGCTGTTTGAGAATATTATGAAATCCGAGCTGCTCTTGGCACCGCACAACTCTATTGCCCTGTCTATCTGGTCCGTCATTCCAGCAAACAGGAGCATCTCGATGGCCATGCTGCCGCTCTTGTTTGTTTTGCTCTTGAATGCCAAGAACGCATTTGCGTAGGCCCCGGCCAGATGCGCCTTGTTTATTATTGATCCGGTATCGAATATCTGCACGAACTTCTTGTTTCCGTTCAGCTTTTTAATTACGGGGAGGAACTCATCCAACTTTGATATGGATGACGCTCTTTTCATGATAAGAGAATCAAGTTTAAGCGCCTTGAGCTCCATTCAAGCACTCTTGGCATTCTACCATTTCCTTACGCCTTCAGTATCGTATTTTTTGTACGGAAGGATCTTGGCACTCTTATTCGGTATTTTACCATTTCCCTTGTACTTCTTCGCTATTTCCATTATGTTGTTGCATGTTACAGGGTCGTTATGCAGAAGCTCCACAAGATAGCCCCTTATTTTTGTCTTTTCCGCATTCTCCCCGTCAACGAACCTCTTACCCAGGAATATCATGCTCCTTTCCCTTGCCTTGTCATCGCCTGAAAGATGCTTGTAGGCCTTTTCTATATCGCGTAAGCTTTTCTTTAAAAGTACTGCTTTTTTTCGCTCCTCGTACTCCTCTGATTTTTCCTTCGATGGTGCTGTTGTGACCGTTCCCATTTATATCACATCCATATTTTGCATTTACTTAGTGAATTGCCAGATATAAATATGTTTACTTTCCATATAAATGATTTCCATCTAACTTCTACTTGCTCAATGCCGTATTACCGTAGTTACTCTCGCCTAGCTTTCAAAAAACCACAAAAATTGCGGAGAAGAAGCCTGCATATTTTAAGGCTTTAGTAACGGAATGTTCACAACTCGCTTGCGCTCGCTGCTTACGCACCCGTCCTATCAAAGTCGTCTATTGCGACCGCCCTGAGTGTCTAGTTTCGGGTCTGGCTTCGTCCTTAGATGCTTTCAGGACTTATCCTTTTGGCGCGTGGCTACCCGGCAATGCAATCACAACCGGTACACTAGAGGCGCCGATCCCCTGTTCCTCTCGTATTGAGGGGAGCTTACCCTCTGACACTAACACTCCCAGTAGATAATACCGTACTGTCTCGCGACGTACTGAACTCAGCTCGTGTAGGATTTTAATGGACGAGCAGTCCAACCCTTGGCTGCTTGTGCACAGCCAGGATATCCTAAGCCCATATCGATGTATCAAACCGCCAGGTCGCTGTGGACGCTCACTGGCGACAAATCGGTTACCTCCAGAGTAACTTGTTTGACAGCTTGGACCCCCATTAAAAGAGGTACCAAAGTTCGTTAAGCCCCTGTTTCCAGTCTGCATCCAACGCTTTTAAGGATACAGTCAGCCCTGCATTTACCTTTTCGCTTGTCGTTGGTTTCCCAAACCAACTAAGCAGAGCATTGGTCACTTTCGTTTCCTTATCGAAAGCAACCGTCCAGTCCAACTACCCACCTGCAGATGTCCTATTGCTAGTGAGCTGCAAGACAGATTAAGATTGGTGTTACATTATCGCTCAACGTGCGCCGAAGCACACGTCTCTACGCTCCCAATTACGCTATGCATAACCCATCTAACAACAACTACAGGCTGTAGTCAAGCTTCATGGAGACTTCTTTTCCCACTGAGAGATCGCGGCATATTCACCGCGCAGTAAGTTCACCGGGCCCCATGTTGGGACAGTGGAACGATCATTACGCCCTTCATGCAAGTCACCTATTAAGTGACGAGGTATTACGCTACCTCAAGAGAGTCAGAGTTACTCCCGCTCTTTGCCAGCGCTTCTTCCCCTTGAAAAGGGCTTTCACGTACTGGCGGTGAGCAGGCGTCACCCACTGTACTT